>NZ_BAAJYT010000675.1:0-506 GCF_057541515.1 Acidovorax sp. KNOB132 | reverse complement strand
GCACATCCTGCTGGCCCGCCAAGTGGGCGTGCCTTACATCATCGTGTTCCTGAACAAGTGCGACATGGTCGATGACGAAGAGCTGCTCGAACTCGTCGAAATGGAAGTGCGCGAACTCCTGGACAAGTACAACTTCCCAGGCGACGACACCCCCATCATCCGCGGTTCCGCCAAGCTCGCCCTGGAAGGCGACAAGGGCGCCCTGGGTGAAGAAGCCATCATGAAGCTGGCCGAAGCCCTGGACTCGTACATCCCCACGCCCGAGCGCGCTGTGGACGGCGCATTCCTGATGCCCGTGGAAGACGTGTTCTCGATCTCCGGTCGCGGCACCGTGGTGACGGGCCGTATCGAGCGCGGCATCATCAAGGTCGGCGAAGAAATCGAAATCGTCGGTATCCGCGACACGCAAAAGACCACCTGCACCGGCGTGGAAATGTTCCGCAAGCTGCTGGACCAAGGCCAGGCTGGCGACAACGTCGGCCTGCTGCTGCGCGGTACCAAGCGCG
>NZ_BAAJYT010000674.1:0-506 GCF_057541515.1 Acidovorax sp. KNOB132 | reverse complement strand
GCACATCCTGCTGGCCCGCCAGGTGGGCGTGCCTTACATCATCGTGTTCCTGAACAAGTGCGACATGGTCGACGACGAAGAGCTGCTCGAACTCGTCGAAATGGAAGTGCGCGAACTCCTGGACAAGTACAACTTCCCAGGCGACGACACCCCCATCATCCGCGGTTCCGCCAAGCTCGCCCTGGAAGGCGACAAGGGCGCCCTCGGTGAAGAAGCCATCATGAAGCTGGCCGAAGCCCTGGACTCGTACATCCCCACGCCAGAGCGCGCTGTGGACGGCGCATTCCTGATGCCCGTGGAAGACGTGTTCTCGATCTCCGGTCGCGGCACCGTGGTGACGGGCCGTATCGAGCGCGGCATCATCAAGGTCGGCGAAGAAATCGAAATCGTCGGTATCCGCGACACGCAAAAGACCACCTGCACCGGCGTGGAAATGTTCCGCAAGCTGCTGGACCAAGGCCAGGCTGGCGACAACGTCGGCCTGTTGCTGCGCGGTACCAAGCGCG
>NZ_BAAJYT010000673.1:0-507 GCF_057541515.1 Acidovorax sp. KNOB132 | reverse complement strand
TCAGCGCAATCATCACTAGGGCATACCGCTATTAAATCAATAGCATTCAGATGGCGATCTTCTCAAGGCAGTAGCCCAGGCCGCGCACCGTGGCGATGCGGATCGGGCCGCGCTCGATCTTCTTGCGCAGGCGGTGGATGTACACCTCGATGGCGTTGTTGCTCACCTCTTCGCCCCACTCGCACAGGCGCTCGACCAGTTGTTCCTTGGACACCAGCCGGCCGGCGCGCTGCAACAGCACCTCCAGCAGGCCCAGTTCGCGCGCCGACAGCTCCACCAGCTTGCCGTCGATGGTGGCCATGCGGCCGGCCTGGTCGTACACCAGCGGGCCGTGGCGGATGGCGCTGGTGGTGCCGCCCATGCCGCGCCGCGTGAGGGCGCGCACGCGCGCCTCGAGTTCCTGCAGGCTGAAGGGCTTGGCCATGTAGTCGTCGGCCCCGAAATCCAGGCCCTTGACGCGCTCTTCCACGCTGTCGGCGGCGGTGAGGATCAGCACCGGCAGGGCCG
>NZ_BAAJYT010000672.1:0-510 GCF_057541515.1 Acidovorax sp. KNOB132 | reverse complement strand
TGGCTGTCGACCGCGCCTCCGAGGGCCATCACCGCCATCAAGGCCACGCGCACGGCCACATCGCGCTGGAGCGCGCCGCGCGCGGGCTGGGGCAGGCCCAGTCGCGGCTGCTGGCCATGGCCAGCCAGTTCAACCGCGCGCTGCAGCAGGTGGACCGCCAGCGCGTGACCCTGGGCACCACCGGCATCACCAGCACCGACGTCAAGCGCTGGCTGCAGACCGTGCGCTCGCCCCATGCGCTGCTGGACGGCGCCCTGGGCGTGCCCGCGGGCCTGTCGGCCCTGGCCCCGCACGAGCTGCTGGACGTGACCGAGGCCGAGTTCGAACGCGATCGCCCCGTCGCCGGCCCGGCCGAGGAACTGCCTGGCGCGCAGCCGGCGCCGGCTGGCAACCTCACCGCCGTGGCCCTGCCGAGCGAGCTGGGCGACCTGTCGGCCCTGCTGCAGGCCTGGTCGATCGAAGGGGACGGCGAGGCAGCGCCGCACGGCGTGGCCGCGGCGCTGCTGGGCG
>NZ_BAAJYT010000671.1:0-522 GCF_057541515.1 Acidovorax sp. KNOB132 | reverse complement strand
CCGCTGGCCGAAGCCGGTGCCCGTGCCGCGCAGGCCCTGGCCGTGTTGGTGGGCCGCACCACCCCCGATCCGGCCTGGAGCGCCGAGGTGCCCGGCAGCGCGCATCCCACGCTGGCGACGTTCGCCCTGGCCGAACTGCCCGCCGATCTGCTGCGCACCCGCCCCGATGTGCACGCCGCCGAGGCCGAGGTGAACAAGGCGGCCGCGGCGCTGGGGCTGGCGCGCTCCGAGCTTTACCCGCGCATCGCGCTCATGGGTTCGCTGCTCTATTCGTACAACATCACCCAACATTTCCGCACGCGCAGCGAAAACGCCCCCGCGCTCGGGCCCGTCATCGACGTTCCGCTGTTCGACTGGGGCCGTCGGCAGATGCAGGTGCAGGCCCGGCAGGAAGCGGTGAACGCCGCGCTCCTCGGCTACCGAAAGGCCGTGAACAACGGCGTGGCCGAGGTGGAGGGCGCCCTCGCGGCCCTGGGGGCACAGCAGGCCCGCGCGGACGCGCTCGCCCAGGCCCTGGGCCTG
>NZ_BAAJYT010000670.1:0-523 GCF_057541515.1 Acidovorax sp. KNOB132 | reverse complement strand
GGCCGCCAGGCACGGCGCCCCCTGCTGGACCTGCAGCCCGCGCAGGCCCTGGCGCTGCGCCGGATCGCGCGGCGCACCTGGCGCTACTTCGAGACCTTCGTGACGCCGGCGGACCACATGCTGCCGCCCGACAACTTCCAGGAAACGCCCAGGCCCGTGGTGGCGCGCCGCACCTCGCCGACCAACATCGGCCTGTACCTGCTGGCGACGGCCGCGGCGCGCGATTTCGGCTGGGCCGGCACGCTGGAGACGGTGGCGCGCCTGGAGGCGACGTTCGCCACGCTGCAGCAGCTGCAGCGCTTTCGGGGCCACTTCTTCAACTGGTATGGCACGGCGGACCTGCGCGCGCTCGATCCGCCCTACGTGTCGTCGGTGGACAGCGGCAATCTGGCCGGCCACCTGATCGCCCTGGCCAACACCTGCGACGAGTGGCGGGCCCAGGGCGGCCCCTGCGCGGAAGTTCGCACGGGCATCGGCGACGCGCTGCAGCTGGCGCGTGCGGGCCTGCCGGGCCTGGCCAGCG
>NZ_BAAJYT010000669.1:0-536 GCF_057541515.1 Acidovorax sp. KNOB132 | reverse complement strand
GGTGTTGAACTCCCGCTCGAGGACGGAGGGCTTGGGTTCGTAGCCGGCCGCCACCATGGCTTGGCGTAATTTCTCGGCAAACAGTTGCTTGGGATCTTGCATGGGCGGCACGCTAGGCACGCCCGTTGGCCGTGGATTGACTCCGTCTTCGAGTTACGCGGCCGCCGTGATTTGGGGTGACGGTTGGTGCCCGCGTCAATGGGGCTTGCCGGCCGGCTTGGGCTGATCGGCCGCGTGGGCCTTGGCGATGGCCAGGATCACCTCGCGCGCCAGGCGCCGCTTGGGCACGGGCAGCTTGAGGTAGGTGTCGAACAGCTCGCGGTCCTCGTAGCCCACGCCGACGTGCCACTGGGCGGGCTGCTCGCGCACTTCGGTACCGTCGGCGACGCCGAACGCCAGTTCCTGCACCGGCATGCCCAGCCATTCGGCCAGGGTGATGAGCTTGCGGGCATCGGGCATGGTCTCACCCAGGAGCCAGCGGCGCACGCCGTGCAGGGTCATGGGTTTGCCCCAGTGCCGGGTGTTGAACTCCCGCT
>NZ_BAAJYT010000668.1:0-540 GCF_057541515.1 Acidovorax sp. KNOB132 | reverse complement strand
CACGCCGCGCGAGCCCCGGGCCTACCTGGTCACCGTGGCGGGCCGGCTCGTGGCCAACCACTTTCGCCGGCTGTCGCTGGAGCGCGCCTGGCTCGACGCGCTGGCCACGCTGCCCGAAGCGCAGTGGCCCTCGGCCGAGCAGCACGCCATGGCCCGCCAGGCGCTGCACCGGCTGGATGCGGCCCTGGCCGGCCTGCCCGAGCGCGCGCGGCGCGCCTTCCTGCTGTCGCAGATCGAGGGGCAGGACTACGCCCGCATCGCCGCCACGCTGGGCGTGACCGAGCGCAGCGTCAAGCGCTACATGGCGCAGGCGTTCGAGGCCTGCATCCTGGCGGTGGATTGAGCCCCGCCGCCGCACCTTTGCCCCCGGACCGCGCCGCCGTGCGCGCGGCGGCGCAATGGCTGGCCCGGCTGCATGCCGGCGACGCCACGGCGCAGGACCACGCGGCCTGCGAGCGCTGGCGCAACGAGCACCCCGAGCACGAACGCGCCTGGCAGCGCGCGCAGCGCATGCAGGCGCAGCTGGCCCTCGTCAGCCCG
>NZ_BAAJYT010000667.1:0-542 GCF_057541515.1 Acidovorax sp. KNOB132 | reverse complement strand
GGCAACTGGCTGGCCAAGCGCGTGCTGGTGCGCGTGGCGCCCACGCGCTGTCGTCCGGGCGCCTGCGGCGCTCGCTGCTCGCGGCGGTGTCGGTCGTGGTGCATGTGCTGCTGATCGGGCTGGCGGCGCAACTGGCGCTCAGCGGCGTCGACGTGGGCGACAACCTCGGCGACCGGCTGCACGGCCTGGGCAGCACGGCGGTGCGCCTGGCCATCTTCGCCTCGTTCGCCATCGGCCTGGGGCACGCGCTGCTGTCGCGCCGGCGCAGCTCCTGGCGGCTGCCTTCGCTGTCGGACGACCTGGCGCGGCGGCTGAGCCCCTACCCCTGGTGGATCGCCCTGGTCGCCATCACCAGCGGACTCATCACCGAAATCAACACCGCCGTGGGCGCCAGCCTCGCAGCCGAGGTGACGACGCAGGCCGTGACGGCGCTGCTGGTCGCGCTCATCGCCATCGCCTGCCTGCGCCACCTGCACACCCCGCGCACCACGGCCAAGGACGGCGCGGCGGACGGCGGCAGCGAGCCCGCCGAGGCCGCTGCC
>NZ_BAAJYT010000666.1:0-546 GCF_057541515.1 Acidovorax sp. KNOB132 | reverse complement strand
GGGCGCGGCGTGCGGGCAGGTAGCCGCCCAGCGCCTGGCGGCGGTCGTGCAGGTAGCGCATTTCGGCGCTGTCGTCGGCGGGCTTGCAGAAGGCGGCGGTGCGGGCCTCTTCGTCGGTCAGCGGCAGGTGGAAGCGGTCGCGGTAGGCCAGCAGTTCGTCGGCGCCCAGCTTCTTGTGCTGGTGCGAGGTCATGCGGCCCTGGCCCACGCTGCCCATGCCGTAGCCCTTCATCGTCTTGGCCAGCACCACGGTGGGCTGGCCGGTGTGGCCGGCCGCGCGCGCGAAGGCGGCATGCACCTTGGCCGGGTCGTGCCCGCCGCGGCGCAGGCGGTCGATGTCGTCGTCCGACAGGTGGGCCACCAGGGCCTGCAGTTCGGGGCTCTTGCCGAAGAAGTGGCGGCGGTTGAAGGCGCCGTCGTTCGCGCTCAGGGTCTGGAACTCGCCGTCCACCGTCTGCGCGAAGGCCCGGGCCAGTGCGTGGCCATGGTCGCGCGCCAGCAGCGCGTCCCATTCGGAACCCCACAGGCATTTCACGACGTTCCAGC
>NZ_BAAJYT010000665.1:0-548 GCF_057541515.1 Acidovorax sp. KNOB132 | reverse complement strand
GGGGCGACACCTCGCAGCCGCTGCGCGATCGCCTGCAGCTGGCGCAGGAGGCCCGGCGCTTCGCCGTGACCGAGCTGGCGCTGCCCGACAACGCCAGCTACCGCCGCTATGCCGACCTGGGCCGCCGCGCGGCCGTGTGGAACGTGGTGGCCGCGCCGCCCGATTCGCTCACGCTGCACCGCTGGTGCTTTCCGATCACGGGGTGCATCGGCTACCGCGGCTATTTCAACGAGGCCGATGCGCGCGCCGAGGCGGATCGGCTGGCCACCGAGGGCCTGGAGGTGGGCGTGTACGGCGTGCCGGCGTATTCCACCCTGGGCTACATGAACTGGGCGGGCGGCGACCCGCTGCTCAACACCTTCATCGGCTGGCCCGAGGGCGAGTTCGTGCGGCTGCTCTTTCACGAGCTGGCGCACCAGGTCGTGTACGCCCATGGCGACACGCTGTTCAATGAATCGTTCGCCACCGCCGTGGAGCGCCTGGGCGTGGCGCGCTGGCTGGCCGAGCGCGCCACGCCGCAGGCGCGGGCCGACTACGCGCGCGGCGAT
>NZ_BAAJYT010000664.1:0-550 GCF_057541515.1 Acidovorax sp. KNOB132 | reverse complement strand
GGCTGCGCCACACGAGGTGCAGGTTCTGCTGGTCGGGGTTCTGCCGGTTGTCGCGCACCAGTTGCAGCGCCAGGGTGTCGCCGCTCGTGAAGCGGTGGCTGCCGTACACGCTGTAGGCGTCGTTGGGATCGAAGTTGAGGTTGGCGTAGTTGCGCAGGTTGGTGCGCCCCAGGCCCGCGCCCACCACCCAGGTGGTGCCGGTCTCCAAGGCCAGGCTGCCGCCGACGAAGCCGCCCGAGGCGATCTGCACCGAGGGCTGCACCCGCCAGTCGCCGAAGGCCACGGTGCGGTCCCACCCCGCGCGCGGCATGGAAAAGCCGAGCGCGGGCGAGCGGAACGCGCCCACCCACCAGTGGTCGTCGCCGCGGGTGTAGCGCAGGTTCACGTCCAGCCCGGGCCCCGAGGGCAGGCCGCCGCCGGACACCTGGTAGAGGCCCGTGGTCAGCTTGAAGGGCAGCGGCGTGTCGGGATCGGTGTCGGTGGCCGCGCGGGCGGCCGGCGCGGCGAGGGCCACGGTGCCGAGGGCCGCCAGCACGGCGGCGCGCGCCAG
>NZ_BAAJYT010000663.1:0-554 GCF_057541515.1 Acidovorax sp. KNOB132 | reverse complement strand
CAGCCCCCCACCCGCCGAGCTACGGGCAGGTGCTGCGCTCGCTGGGCACGCTCGCGCGGCGGCACCCACGGCTGCGCAGCCGGGCGCTGCTGGGCGGGCTGTCGTTCGCCTCGGTGAGCGTGCTGTTCTCCACCATGGCCCTGATGCTGGCAGGCCCCGCCCACCGCCTGGGCGATGCGCAGATCGGGCTGGTCGGGCTGGCGGGTGTGGCCGGGGCGCTGATGGCCAACGTGGCCGGCCGACTGGCGGACCAGGGGCGCGAGCAGCTCACCACCCGCGTGTCGGTGCTGCTTGTGCTGGCCAGTTGGGCGGCGCTGTGGCTGGGGGGCACGTCCATCGTGTGGTTCCTGGTGGGCATGCTGGCGATCGACCTGGCGCTGCAGGGCGTGCACATCAGCAACCAGAACGTGATCTACCAGTTGGCCCCCGAGGCCCGTTCGCGCCTGAACGCGGTCTACATGACCACCTACTTCACCGGGGCGGCGCTGGGCTCGGCGCTCGGCTCCGCCGCCTGGCAGCGCGGCGGGTGGAGCGCCGCGTGCCTGGCCGGCGTG
>NZ_BAAJYT010000662.1:0-555 GCF_057541515.1 Acidovorax sp. KNOB132 | reverse complement strand
ACCGCGACCTGCGCGTGGCCGTGCTGGCCATCGAGCGGGCGCGGGCGCAGTACGGCGTCTCGCGCGCCGACCTGTTCCCCGGCGTGAACGCCACCGGCGCGGGCAGCCGCAGCCGCACGGCCGACGACCTGACCACCGCGGGCCGCTCCAACGTGGGCGGGCAATACAGCGCGCAACTCGGTTTTGCCAGCTACGAGATCGACTTCTTCGGCCGCGTGCGCAACCTGAACGACGCCGCGCTGCAGGAGTTCTTCCGCGCCGCCGAGAACCGCCGCAGCGTGCAGCTGAGCCTGGTGGCCGAGGCGGTGAACGCCTGGCTCACCCTCGATGCGGACGGCCGCCGCCTGCAACTGGCGCGCGACACGCTGCGCACGCGCCAGCAGTCGCTGGACCTCACGCAGCGCAGCCATGCGCTGGGCGCCACCTCGGGCCTGACCCTGGCGCAAACGCAGACCACGGTGGACACCGCGCGCGCCGACGTCGCCACCTACACCGCCCAGGTCGCGCGCGACCGCAACGCGCTCGCGCTGCTGGTGGGCGCCGCCGTGCCCGACG
>NZ_BAAJYT010000661.1:0-558 GCF_057541515.1 Acidovorax sp. KNOB132 | reverse complement strand
CCCATCGCCCCAGGCCCTGAGCGATGCACGGGCCCGCGTGGGCCATGGCCGCATCGCGTTGCAGCCTGCGCGCCGCCAGGCCCGGCAGCCGGGTGGCGCGCAGCTCGATCTGAGCGGCATCGCCAAGGGCTATGCGGTGGACTGCGTGGCGCAGCATCTGCAGGCGCAGGGCTGGACCGATTTTCTGGTGGAGGTGGGTGGCGAGCTGCGTGCCAGCGGCCGCCGGCCGGATGGGCAGCCCTGGCGCGTGGCCGTGGCCGATCCCGCGGGCCATGCACCGCGCGCGCTGGTGCTCCAGGGCATGGCGGTGGCCACCTCGGGCGACCTCTGGCATGCGTTCGACCATTCGGGCCGCCGCTATTCCCACACCATCGATCCGCGCACCGGGGAGCCCGTGCACCACGCGCTGGCGAGCGTGACGGTGCTGCATGCCGAGTGCATGCAAGCCGACGCGCTGGCCACCGTCATCACCGTGCTGGGCCCGCAGGACGGCCTGGACTTCGCGCGGCGGCAGGGCGTGGCCGCACTGGTGTGCGAGCGCACGCCGCGGGGCCTGGC
>NZ_BAAJYT010000660.1:0-561 GCF_057541515.1 Acidovorax sp. KNOB132 | reverse complement strand
CGCGCGGCGGCCAGCGCGGCCCAGCGGGCGCGGTGTGGCGGGCGGCGGTGTTGGGGGATCGGCATGGAGGCTCCTGGAAAGAAATCGGTCAAGACACAAAAAGGGGACGGCGGGCGGGCAGGGCGCGCCCGTCCCCCTGTGAGCCGATGCGGCGGGCGGGTTTGTACACGTCGCCGATCCAAATCAATGAATGGCCAGCGGCGGCCCATCGGCCGGAGACCGGGCACTGGGCCTCGAAACGGGCGCCACCGCAATCAATGCGCCGGCATCCTGCTATGGTTTTTGATGTGCCGTGCGCAGGCCGATCACCACGCTGCCGTCCGCATGGCGGTCCACCCGCACCGGGGCCAGGCGCGGCAGCAGGTCGATCAGCTGGTCGATGCGGTCCAGGTCGAACTCCCCCGAGATGCGCAGCGCCGCGGCGTGCCCGTCGGCCAGCGTGATGGGCGTGCGGCGGTGGCGCTGCATCTCGGCCACGGCGTCGGCCAGCGGCGTGGCGTCCAGCCGCAGCCGGGCCGGCCTGCCACGCGGCGACGCGGGCGGTGTCCGCTTCCACCGGGG
>NZ_BAAJYT010000659.1:0-570 GCF_057541515.1 Acidovorax sp. KNOB132 | reverse complement strand
CGCGGCCTGGGCCGGCCCCCGGCGTGGCCGCGGACTACGAGGGCACGCTGCAGGAAGATGCGTTCACCCATTCGCGCGGGCTGGACATGCACCGGCCGCTGCACCGCGTGCGGCTGCACGGTGCGGACGGCACCGTGCTCTACGTGTCCGGCACCACGGGCGAGGTGGTGCGCGATGCGCCGCGCACCGAGCGCCTGTGGGGCTACGTGGGCACGTGGATCCACTGGCTCTACCCGCTGCGCGGCAACGCGCTGCAGCCCTACTGGAGCGCCACGGTGAACACGCTCGCCGTCGCCGGCACGCTGGCGGCGCTGGCCGGCACCGTCGTGGGCCTGCAGCGCTGGCGCTTTTCGCGGGCGCTACCGCAGCGGCGCGCGCACGCCCTACCCCACGCCCGCGATGCGCTGGCACCATGCGCTGGGACTGGTGTTTTCGGCGGCGACCATCGCATGGATCTTCAGCGGCTTCATGTCGATGAACCCGTGGAAGCTGTTCGACAGCGGCGCGCCGCCGCTGAATCTGGCGGCGCTGCAGGGCGGGCCGCTGGCCATGGGCCCGCCGCAGGGCCCA
>NZ_BAAJYT010000658.1:0-573 GCF_057541515.1 Acidovorax sp. KNOB132 | reverse complement strand
CCGGCACCGGCAAGGAGCTGGTGGCGCGCGCGCTGCATGCCAGCAGCCAGCGCGCGGACGGACCGCTGGTCGCCGTCAACTGCGGCGCCATTCCGGAAAACCTGCTCGAAGCCGAATTCTTCGGCGCGCGCAAGGGCTCGTACACCGGCGCCACGCAGGACCGCGACGGCTACTTCCAGGCGGCACGCGGGGGCACGCTGTTCCTGGACGAGATCGGCGACCTGCCACTGGCGATGCAGTCCAAGCTGCTGCGTGCCATCCAGGAACGCAGCGTGCGGGCGCTGGGCTCCACGGGGGAAGAGACCGTGGATGTGCGCATCGTCAGCGCCACCCACCGCGACCTGTCGGCCGATGTGCAGTCCGGCCGGTTCCGCCAGGATCTGTATTACCGCCTCAACGTGATCGAAGTGGTCATCCCGCCGCTGCGGGAACGCCGCGAAGACCTGCCTGCCCTGTGCGCCACGCTGCTGGCGCGCATCGCGCAGGAATCGGGCGCGCCGGTGCCGCCCCTCACGCAGAACGCGCTCGACCGCATCGCCATGCACCCGCTGACCGGCAACGTGCGCGAGCTGG
>NZ_BAAJYT010000657.1:0-584 GCF_057541515.1 Acidovorax sp. KNOB132 | reverse complement strand
CAGGGCGGCGGCCTCGGGCGTGGCGGGAGACTGGGCCAGGCCCGGCAGCGCCGCCCCCGCGAATGCCACGAGCGTGGCCGCGCGCACGGCCAGACGCCGGCGCCATGAAAAGACTTGCAACATGGCGGACGAGTCTAGCGATGCACGCTGGCGCCATTGCCCTGGCGCGCTGCCAGCGGCCGAGGATCGGCCTTCGTCCTACAGATCGATGCGCTCGCGGGGAGGTCCGGCGGCCTTCGGGTTCACCCTAGGATGGCCTCCAATCTTGAAGTCCCGGCCTCCGGGGAGAAAGGCAACTGTGAGCACTTGGTACAAATTGGCTCTCGGCAATGACCAGGACGCGTTCGAGCCCGCGCGCCAGATCCAGCAGATCTTCATGGCGAAGTTCCTGATGACGCCTCCCGGCTCGGGACGCGCCCTTTTCTCCAGCTACGACCTCGCCAGCGACAACCTCTGGCTGTATTTTTTCGCCCGCGGCGCGCGACATCGCCACCCGCGTGGCCGCCCAGCCGTGCGACAAGCCCGCCCCCGACGCCCCCCTGGGCCTGCTGGCCGGCGAGGGCGATGCCCTCGCCCAGCCGGCG
>NZ_BAAJYT010000656.1:0-585 GCF_057541515.1 Acidovorax sp. KNOB132 | reverse complement strand
CCTGGCCCGCCGCGTCGCGCAGCTTGTAGCTCACGCTGGGGCCGATGTTGCGCAGCTCCTTGCGGGTCACGGTCTTGTTGCCCGCGCCCAGGCGCGCTTCGATCGCTTGGCGCAGGTCCACCTTGCGCACGTCCGCGCCGGAGGTGACGGCGCCGGTGTCGGTGAAGTTCTCGACGTTGATGGTGCGCAGCGCGGTGAACTCCAGCGTGAACGGCTGGCCCGCGGCGCTGGCGGTGAGCGGCGTGGAACTGCCCACCACGCCCTCCACGTCGAAGGGCGCTATGCCGGGCGCGAGCGGCACCGCGCGCAGCTGCAGGCGCGAGCCGCCGTCGTCGAAGCTCGACTGGTAGATCTCGATGCCGCGGTAGCTCGCCGGGTGGTTGACCTCCACGCGCGCGGGCGTGGCCTCGCCCGTGGCCTTGTCGTGGATGACGATCTCGCTCGCGAAGAGCTTGGGCATGCCGGTGGAGTAGTGCTCGACGATGAACTTCTTGAGCTCGATGGCGAAGGGCAGCTCCTGCAGCAGCACGCCGTCGGACTGGTTCAGGATGGCGGTGCTCGACTGCGTGCCCTCGGCCACCAGCA
>NZ_BAAJYT010000655.1:0-588 GCF_057541515.1 Acidovorax sp. KNOB132 | reverse complement strand
GAGGAGCACCGCTACAACCGCCGTGAAGCCACGGATAAGCGTGCTATGAACGGGTGTGGTTTTTTCCTAACTGATACCAATCTGATAATTTAAATATTATTGATATCTTCTTAAATCATAAGTAATTACACCTATTGATTTAATCAAGATAAATCGCTAATTGACTCATGGGGATTACATTTTGAGTCAAATCGGTAGAGGGTGATAAGACGTAAAGGGATATTATCCGCGCATCCATTTCCGTTACAAATTCCGGCATGGCCGGCATTCCCCATGACACGCCGAGTCACCATCCAGACGCCCCTGGGCGAGCAGTTGCAGTTTCGCCAGCTGCAGGGCAAAGAAGCGCTCTCCGAGCTGTTCTCCTTGGACGTGGACCTGCTGAGCGAGAGCAAATCCATCGACCCCAAGGCCCTTTTGGGCAAGAGCGCCACCATCGTGGTGGAGACCGAAGGGGGCGGCACGCGCTACCTGGACGGCATCGTCACCCGCTTCGGGCTGCAGGGGCAGGACCACCGCTTCTACACCTACAAGGCCCGCCTGAGCCCCTGGCTGTGGCTGGCCACACGGCAAAGCGACTTCAAGATC
>NZ_BAAJYT010000654.1:0-592 GCF_057541515.1 Acidovorax sp. KNOB132 | reverse complement strand
CGCCAGCCTGGTGGTCGCCACGCACGACCGGCGCGCGGCGCAGCCCTGGCGGGCCGGCCGGGCGCACCACCTGGATCTGAATGAAATCGGCCCGCAGGGCAATCAACCCTAGGGCATATCGCTATGAAAAATATAGCAAATGTCCTGGGTCTTTCGTGGCGCTACCTGTGGTCGCGCCCGCTGCCGGCCGCGCTCAACCTGCTGCTGCTCGCGCTCGGCCTCGCCGCGGTCACGCTGGTGCTGCTGGTCAGCCGCCAGATCGACCAGGCGTTCGAACGCGACGTGCAGGGCATCGACCTGGTGGTGGGCGCCAAGGGCAGCCCGCTGCAGCTGATCCTGGCGGGCGTGTTCCACATCGACGTGCCGCCCGGCAACATCGCCCTGGCCGACTTCGAGGCGCTGGCCCGCCAGCCGCTGGTGGCCGAGGCCATTCCGCTGAGCCTGGGCGACAGCTTCTCGGGCTACCGCATCGTGGGCACCACGCCCCAGTACCCCGCGCACTACGGCGCCGCGCTGGCCCAGGGCCGCCTGTGGCAGCAGCCCATGGAGGCCGTGCTGGGCGCCGCGGTGGCGCGCGCCATGGCCAGCGCCG
>NZ_BAAJYT010000653.1:0-593 GCF_057541515.1 Acidovorax sp. KNOB132 | reverse complement strand
CCCAGCGCCCACAGCGGCCACAGGCCCCAGCGCGAGACCCAAGATGCATAGGGCGTGACCGCCCCGCTGCGCCCCAGCACCTCGCCGGTCAGCACGCCGCGCACGTGCGACGGCAGGCGCTGCGTGACCACGCCCCGGTGGTCGATGATGGCGGTGGCCCCCGTGTTGGTGGCCCGCACCATCGGGCGCTCGAACTCCAGCGCGCGCATGCGGCTGATGGCCAGATGCTGGTCGATGGCCACCGAATCGCCGAACCAGCCGATGTTGCTCAGGTTCACGAAGATCGTCGGCGCCTGGGCGGGGTCGGTGAATCGCGCGCCCAGTTCTTCGCCGAACAGATCCTCATAGCAGATGTTGGGCGCGATGCGCTCGCCCGCCCAGAGGAACGGCGCCTGCCCCACGGCGCCCCGGTTGAAGTCGCCCAGCGGGATGTTCATCATCTCGGTGAACCACCGGAAGAACGGCGGGATGAACTCGCCGAAGGGCACGAGGTGGTGCTTGTCGTACTGGTACGGCGCGGCCTGGCCGGGCGCGAAGCCCATCACCGAGTTGGTGTAGCCCAGCGCCATGTCGCCCAGCGGAATGCCCAGCAG
>NZ_BAAJYT010000652.1:0-599 GCF_057541515.1 Acidovorax sp. KNOB132 | reverse complement strand
TCTAAGTGAGCCGGCCCGAGCGCGCGGCCGAACTGGCGCGCCCGCTGGTGCGGCAGGCCGTGCCCGGCCTGCGGGTGGCGGTGGCCCAGAGCATGGAGGACTCGCTCACCCGCGAGGAAAGCAGCCATGGCGTGGGCCGCGCCGCGGCCCTGCAGCGCTGGCGCGCGCTCGCACAGTCCCTGTCCGACCTGCCGGCGTTCGCCGGCGTGGTCGTGCAGGCATGGGAAGATTTTGAAGGGGCCACCCCGTGAAGATCCAGTTCGACATTCCGCCGGGTTCGGCGCAAGAGGCCAACGGCCTGCCGGTGCGCTACGCCGCCGCCAAGCGGCAGGTGCCGCGCTGGCGCTGGTACCTGCTGCTGGCCATGGTGCTCGCCGCGCCGGCCTATCTGCTGATGCGCTTTGCCATCGCCTACTGGTGGGAGACGGCGCCCGGCTTCGTCGTCACCGAGCAGGTGGCCGTGGGCGTGCACACCTCCGGGCGCGTGGCGCGCATTGTGGCCGTGGGCGAGACCGTGCCCGCGGGCCAGCCGGTGATGGTGCTGGAGCCGCCCACGGCCGCAGGGGCGCCGGCCTCCACGGCCCTGGCCGCGCCGCTGG
>NZ_BAAJYT010000651.1:0-604 GCF_057541515.1 Acidovorax sp. KNOB132 | reverse complement strand
CGGCCGCGCCCGGCTGCGGCGGGCAGGGGCTGCCGAGCGCCAGCACGTCGAGCGCGGCCAGCGCCCGGCGCTCCGAGCCGTCGACGACCTGCAGCGAAGCCTGGTAGAGGGCGTAGCGCGCCATCAGCAGGCGCGAATAGCCGTCGCCGTCGAAGGCATCGAGCCGCAGGCGCGCCACGCGCAGGCCCTCCTGGGCCGCCTGCAGCCGGTTCAAAAAGCCGGGCATCTCGCCGCCGCGCAATTGCCAGTCGGCCAGGGCCTGGTCCAGCACCGAGCGGTATTCGCCCAGGCGCAATTCCATCAACTGATCGGCCCGGTCGCGCTCGCTCTGCAATTGGCCCCGGGCCGCGTCGCGCTGCGCGCGCCACTCCAGGGGCATGGAGAAATCCACGCCGACGACGGTGCTGCGGCCCGGCTGGCCGCCGATGTCGCGGCTCACCGACTGCGACAGCGACACGCCGGCCTCCAGGCCCGTGTGCTGCGCGTTCTCCAGCTGCGCGGCGGCGGTGTCACGCTCGGTGCGGGCCTGGGCGATGGCGGGGTCGTCGCCCGCCTGCGCGAGCAGCGCCTCAGGTCCATGCAGCGCGCGGGCAGCCCGGGATGG
>NZ_BAAJYT010000650.1:0-604 GCF_057541515.1 Acidovorax sp. KNOB132 | reverse complement strand
GCGGCGTGGGAGCGCGGCGACATCGACGCCACGTTCGTGTGGGACCCGGTGCTGGCCAAGGCCAAGCAAAGCGGCACGGTGATCGCCACCTCGGGCCAGATCGCCGCGCAGACCGGCAAGGCCACGTTCGACGCGCTCGCCGTGTCCAGGCCGTTCGCGCGCGAGCACGATGCCTTCCTGGCCCAGTTCGTGCAGGTGCTGGCCGATGCCGACCGCGCGTACACGGCCCAGAAGGCCGCCTGGACGGCCGATTCGCCCCAGGTCAAGGCGGTGGCGAAGTGGACCGGCGCCGAGGCGCCCACGGTGCCTGCCAGCCTGGCGCTGTATGCCTTCGTGCCGCCGGCCGAGCAGGCCTCGCCGAAATGGCTGGGCGGCGGCGCGCAGTCGGTGGCGGCGCAGTCGCTGGCCGCCACGGCCGCCTTCCTGAAAGAGCAGGGCACCATCCAGGCCGTGCTGCCCGACTATTCGGTGGGCGTGAACCCCACCTGGGTGCAGCGTGCGAAGTAGCCTGCCGGCCGCGGGCGAAGACCCTGCGGCCTTGCCGCCCGTGGCCCATGGCGCGGGCGATCTGGTCATCCGCGGCCTGAGCGTGCGCTACGCCGAG
>NZ_BAAJYT010000649.1:0-606 GCF_057541515.1 Acidovorax sp. KNOB132 | reverse complement strand
GGTCGTTCCGGCCGGTGCGGCCGTTCGTGCGCCAGCCGCTGCGCAGCGCAGCGCAAGCGGAGCGGGGGGCGCAAGCCATGCCGCTTCCCTTGTCGCGCCGCTGGGTACGGGCCGGCCAGCCGCGCACGTCGTTGCGGCGCCGTTCGCCACGGCAGGGGGGCTGGCAGTGACCCGGTCCACGGTCCAGCGCGCGGTGGCCGACTGGTTCGCGCAGCGGGGCTGGAAGCCTTTCCCGTTCCAGAAGCAGGTGTGGAAGGCCATGGCGGAGGGCCGCTCGGGGCTGCTGCACGCGACGACCGGGGCGGGCAAGACCTATGCGGTGTGGCTCGGCGCCCTGCAGGCGCTGGCCGGTGATCCGGAAGGATCTGAGCCGAATCGGGCTCCGGCACAAAGAGTACTAGGGCATGATGCTATAAAAAAAGTAGCAATCCCTTTGCGGGGGCGCCAGAGCACCGCCGCACCGCTCACCGTCCTGTGGCTCACGCCCATGCGGGCGCTGGCGGCCGACACGCTCAAGGCGCTGCAGGCGCCGCTCGATGCGCTGGCGCCGGTGCACGGCGGCGTGGCGCGCTGGACGGCCGGCGCGCGCACGGGCGATACCGCCAG
>NZ_BAAJYT010000648.1:0-610 GCF_057541515.1 Acidovorax sp. KNOB132 | reverse complement strand
CCTCGCGGTCGTGCGCCGCCGCGCGCGCGCCGAACTCGGCGGCCAGCGTGCGGGCCCGCTGGCCGGCGGTGAGCGGTGCGTTCACTGCAGCACCCCGGGGTCTTCGCGCACCACGGTCTCGAACAGGCTCTTGAACGTGAAATGCGCCCCGCCCGGCCCGCCGATCTGCCCATGGGTGTGGCGCGCCACCTCGTGCCGGATGGGCTGCGGCGTGCCGGCGGCCTCGGCCAGCAACTGGGTGTGGCACGCGTTTTCCAGCGCGATGTACCACCACGCGGCCGACTCCACGCTGGGCCCGGCCGTGAGGATGCCGTGGTTCTTCAGGATGACCGCCTTGCGCGCGCCCAGCGCCTCGCTGATGCGAAAGCCCTCGTCCGTTTCCCACACCACGCCCGTGAAGTCGTCGAACAGCGCATGGTCCTCGTAGAAGATGCAGGCGTCCTGCGACAGCGGATCGAGCGTGCGCCCCAGCGTGGACCATGCCTTGCCGTACGTGGAGTGCGTGTGCGCGGCGGCCACGATGTCGGGCCGCGCCTCGTGCAGCGCGGCGTGGATGGCGAACGCCGCACGGTTAAGCGGCCCCTCGCCGATGGCGATCTCGCCGCGCGCG
>NZ_BAAJYT010000647.1:0-617 GCF_057541515.1 Acidovorax sp. KNOB132 | reverse complement strand
GCCCACACCGGAGCGGCGGGCAGCGACACCGCGGCCCACGGCAACGCGGCCAGCCACTGCAGCAGGCCGGCAAACGGCAGCACGCACCACGCGGCGGCGGTCCACAGCGGCGCCCACAGGGTGCCGGCCAAAGCCAGCGGGGTGACCAGCAGCGTGATCCAGGGAATCGCCACCAGGTTGGCCAGCAGGCCGACGACGGACACCTGCCCGAACAGCAGCAGCGTGAGCGGCGTGAGGGCGAGCGTGACCACCCACTGCTCGCGCAGCATGGCGGCCAATCGGCCCGATGCCCTGGATTCATTTACCTCCTTTGCTATTGAATCAGTAGCAAAAAGCACCGCCACCGCGACGAAGCTCAGCCAGAACCCCGCCTGCAGCAGCGCCCAGGGATCGGACAGCACGACCACCGCGCAGGCCAGCAGCCAGACCTGGGGCCAGGGCCAGCGCCGCCCGGAAAGCCGCAGCAGCGCCACGGTGGCCAGCATGCACACCGTGCGCTGCGCCGGCACGCCCCAGCCGCTGAACACGGCATAGGCCCAGGCCAGCAGCACGCCCCCGGCCAGCGCCGCCGTCGGCGCCGGCAGGGCCAGGCACCAGCGCGGCACGCGGCGCCACAG
>NZ_BAAJYT010000646.1:0-618 GCF_057541515.1 Acidovorax sp. KNOB132 | reverse complement strand
CGGCGCGCGCTGGCGCAGCCATTCGCCGTCGTAGCGCAGCGTGGTGGCCTCGGCGAGGCGCCAGGTGAACGCCGGCGCCAGCATGTCGCGGCGCGTGCGCACATGCTCTCGAAAGCTGCCCTTGTCCTCGCCCACGGCGGTGAGGCGGTAGGCGATGCGCGCGGGTTCGCCCGACTCCGGCGCGGTGCCTGCCGGCGCATCCAGCGGGCCGCCCAGCGTGAGCACAGCGCGCCTTGTGTTCCAGCGGCCCAGGCTCGCCTCGATCGTGCGCAGCGGCTCCCACGGCGCGGGCTGCGTCACCACGTTGAGCGTGCCGCCGGGCTCGGACACGCCGTACAGCGCCGCCACGGGCCCGCGCAGGAACTCGAAGCGCTCCACGTTGGCCGTGTCGCGCGGCGCGTTGTAGCCCCGGTTGCCGGCCATGCCGTTGCGCAGCAGGCTCATGCCGGTGTCCTCGTGGCCGGCGAAGCCGCGCAGGGCGATGTTGTCCCAGGTGCCGCCGAAGTCGTTCTGGCGCGATACGCCGGGCACGTAGTCGAGCGCGTCGTCCAGGCGCGTGGCGCCCAGGGCGTCCAAGGCCGGGCGCGGCAGGGTGGACAGGGCCTGCGGCACCGCGAG
>NZ_BAAJYT010000645.1:0-618 GCF_057541515.1 Acidovorax sp. KNOB132 | reverse complement strand
GTGCGCCAGTCGCCGCACTCCGCGCCCGCCGCCGCGAGCGGCACGGTGGCGGGCCATTGCACGCCGGCCAGCGGGGGCTCGTACTGCACGCGCGCCAGCGCGGCCGGGCCATCGGGCACGAAGGTCATGGCGATCGACTTGTAGTTGACCAGCAGCGCGTCCGGCGCGGCGTTGTAGGGGCGCAGGGGCTCGCCGTCGAAGCGCGCGGCATCGTGGTCGGGCACGTCGAAGGCGCTGCGGTCCAGCACGATGTCGCCGACGATCACCTGGATGCCCTGCGCCTGCAGGCGCCGCATCAGCAGCCACAGGCGCTCCACCACGAGCTTGGGGTCGCCCTGCCCCTTGATGTACACGTTGCCCTGCAGGCTGCCCGACCGGGGGCGGGCGTCCAGGTACACCGGCGTGTCCCAGGTGAAGGCCGGCCCCAGTTGGTCCAGCGCGGCATAGGTAGTGACCAGCTTCATGACCGAGGCGGGATTGACCGGCACCTGCGCGCGGTAGGCGAGCCGGGGCGCCTGCCGGCCCTCCGCATCCACCACCACCACCGACAGGGCCTCGCGCGGCAGCTTGGCGCGCTGCAGGGCGGCCTCGACTGCGGGCGGCAGGGCGGCGGCCTCG
>NZ_BAAJYT010000644.1:0-619 GCF_057541515.1 Acidovorax sp. KNOB132 | reverse complement strand
GAACTGGCCGACCGCCTGGGCCGCGGCAACCCGGAAGACCCGCTCACCCTGCCCCGCTACGGGGCTGTGCACCTTCAGCTGCTGGCCCGCAGGATGGGCCCGGTCGATATCGCCGAAGCGCGGCGGCGCGCCGATGCGTGGAAGCCCGGGAAGCCGCTGGACCTGTGACTGGACGCGCGCGGGCCCCAAGGCCCGGCGCCGCTGCCCCACCGTCGCTGTCCCGCCGCCCGCTCAACGGCGGCGCCACCACAGCATCAGGCCCAGAAACACGGCCCCGGTGAGAAGGGGCATCCACGGCATGAGCCGTTCCACCGGGTTGGACGAGCGCATGCCCGACCACACCTCCAGCCGCACCCGGTCCATGCGCAGGTTGCTCACCCCTGCGAACTCCAGCACCGGCGGGACCGTGCGGTCTTCCTTGAAGCTCAAGGGCGCCGCGGCGCCGGCCATCTCCACGACCTGGCCGGCGCGCACGCCCCGCGCGGCGACCTGGGGCACGGCACCCACGCGCGATGCGCCATGGATGGACCAGCCCGCCATCCAGCGCGCGCTGGCATCCCCGTCGGCCAGCGCCACGCCCGAGACCCGCACCACCAGCGTGTAGGGGTTGCCGCTGCGG
>NZ_BAAJYT010000643.1:0-620 GCF_057541515.1 Acidovorax sp. KNOB132 | reverse complement strand
CCCTGATTCCCCGGCCCCGTCCTGTCACTTATCTTTGGAGATAGGAACAGGACTGTGCATATGACTAGGCATACGGAGTCAGTAGAGGTAGTGGTGAAGGACCAGCGCCGCAGGCGCTGGTCCCTGGCTGAGAAAGCGGCCCTGGTGCGGCGCACCTACGAGCCAGGCATGAGCGTGTCGCTGGTGGCCCGCCAAGAAGGCGTTTCGGCGGGGCTGCTGTTCCAATGGCGCAGGCTCGAACGCCAGGGAGCGTTGACGGCCGTGTCTGCAGGTGAGGCGGTGATGCCGGCATCGGAGCTGGCTGCTGCTCGCGCAGAGATCGCCAAACTCCAGCGCGTGCTCGGCAAGAAGACCCTGGAGAACGAAATTCTCAAGGAAGCCGTGGAGTACGCCGCGACAAAAAAAGTGGATTGCGCGCTCGCCCTTGTTGCCCGGGGACGACCAGTGAAGACGGTCTGCCGGACGATGGGGCTAGCGCGCTCGCACGTGTGCGACCTGCTGGTGCGCGATGAAGACTGGACCGATGGCCGCAGGCACCGCACGCCCAGTGGGGATGCCGAACTGCTCGCCGAACTGCGCCAGGAGATTGCGCAGTTGCCCAGCTACGGCTACCGGCGTGC
>NZ_BAAJYT010000642.1:0-628 GCF_057541515.1 Acidovorax sp. KNOB132 | reverse complement strand
GGGGCGCTGGGCGGCCAGCTGCTTCCTGGCCTCGCGCAGTACGGCTTGGCCGAAGCTGTAGTCCTGCCCGATGAGGTACACGCTCTTCAGGGCCTTGTCCTGGCGGATCACGTCCATGAGCGCGGCCATGCGCATGTCGGCATGGGCGTCGAAGCGAAAGTGCCAGAAGCTGCACTTTTCGTTGGTGAGGATGGGATCGACGGCCGAGTAGTTGAGGAACAGCACGCGCTTGCCCGGCTCACGCTCGTTGTGCTTGTTGATGGCCTCGATCAGCACGGCGGCGGTGGCCGACGAGTTGCCCTGCAGGATGACGCGCGCGCCGTCGTCGATGGCCGCGCGCAGGGCGGACAGGGCCTCTTCGTTCTGGCCCTTGCTGTCGTAGCGCTCGATCGCCAGGGGCCGGGCACCGCCGGCCGCGGTGGGCAGGCGCACACCGCCGCGCGCGTTCACGCGCTCGGTGGCCCACAGCACGTTGCGGAACACCGCCTCGCCGGTGTTGGCGAAGGGGCCGGACATGCTTTCGATGAGTGCCACCTGGATGGGCGCGCCGGTGGCTGCGGCCGCCTTGCGCGACGCGCTGGCGGGCGTGGCCTGGGACGTCGCAGCGGCCGATGGCGACGCCACCGGA
>NZ_BAAJYT010000641.1:0-630 GCF_057541515.1 Acidovorax sp. KNOB132 | reverse complement strand
GGGGGCGTCGGGGGAGCGGCCGGTCACCGGCGGGGGCTCCGCGCCTTGCGGCCCGGTGGGGGCGGCGTGGCGGTTTCGGTGGCGGGCGATGCCTTGTTGGCTTGGCGGACGGCCTTGCCGCGCTCGGCGTCCTTGGCGGCCTTGCCCGCCTTGGCCGGCTTTTCAGGCGCCATGCCCGGCGGCGCCCAGCCGCGCTTGGGCGCCAGCAGCGTGCCCCGGCAGTTGGCGCTGCCGCACCAGCAGGGGTATTCGGCCTTGAGCTTGGGGGTGTAGCGCTCTTCGATGATGAGGCCGTAGTCGTAGTTCAGCTCGTCGCCCGCGGCGATGTTGCGCAGGGCGGTGATGAAGATCCGGCCGTCCTGTTCGTCGGCGAAGCAGTTGGGGTCGCAGCTGTGGTTGATCCAGCGCGATGAATTGCCGCCGAACTTTGCGTCGATCACGTGGTCTTCATCCACGTGGAAGTAAAAGGTATGGTTGGGCTGCGCGGGATCGTGCGGGTGCCGGTCCTGGGCCTCCTGCCAGCTGATGACCTCGCCCGTGTATTCGATGAGCACTTCGCCTTCGGCGATATCCTGCACGGCGAAGACGCCCTTGCCATGCACGCCCGAGCGCCGGGTCTGGAGGCGGCGC
>NZ_BAAJYT010000640.1:0-637 GCF_057541515.1 Acidovorax sp. KNOB132 | reverse complement strand
GTTCGCGCTGCGCGGCATCGAGGCCGAGATCGCCCTGCGGCTGGGCCAGGCGGTGGATGCCGCGACTGCGGCCCGGCTGGCCGACGGCGAGGGCGCGCACCTGGTCGACGCGATGGCCGTGTCGATCGAGATCGTGGAAACGCGCTGGGCCCAGGACGGCGCGGTGGCTGGCCTGCTCACGCTGGCCGACCAGCAGTCGCACGGCGCGCTGGTGCTGGGCGACTGGGTGCCGTTCGACGCCGGCGCGCCGCCCGACTGGGCGCAGCAGCGCTGCACGGTGCGCATCACGGGCCAGGACGCGGTGGAGCGCCAGGGCACGCATTCGCTGGGCGATCCCGCCTGGCTGCTGGCCGCGTGGCTGCGCCATGCCACGCAGCACTTCGGCACCCTGCCGGCCGGCACGGTGGTCACCACCGGCAACTGGGCCGGTCGGCTGAACGCCCGCCTGGGCGATGCGGTGGAGGTGGCGTTCGACGGCATCGGCACCGCGAGCGTGCAGCTGTAGCCGGCACCTCGGAGTGTTGTGCTATTAAATAAATAAGCAATACGCCCTAGTGGAATATGCGCTAGGGCCGGTTTTGGTTCAAAGGCCGCGCGGCCTGCCCGTCGATCAGCTCCACGAAGCGCCGCGCGCCCA
>NZ_BAAJYT010000639.1:0-638 GCF_057541515.1 Acidovorax sp. KNOB132 | reverse complement strand
CGGTACCACGGCGCCCGTGGCCACGGCTGCGCCCGTCGCGGCGCTGGCGGTGGCTGCGGGCGCGCTGCCGGAGCCCGTGGACACCGGCGCGGAGGCGGTTCCGAGCTTGTTCAGGTCGGAGATGTTCTTCGACAGCTCGGCCATGCGCGCCGATGCGGCGCTGGCCTGCTTGTCCTTGGCCACCTGGTCTTCAGCAGCCTTCTGGCCTTGCACGGCGCCCTTGGACAGGGTGAGCTTGTCTGGCGCGGCCGTGGCGGGCTTGCGGTCCTCGACCTGGGTCTGGACCTTGCCGCTGGCCGAACGCTCGGCGGCGGCCACCTCGGCGGAGGGTGCGGCACCGGCCAGGCGGCGGCGGAATTCGTTGAAGTCGCGGCTTTGCGCGGCAATGATCTGGCGTGCCTCGCCGGGGGGAGTGGCCCGTGCCTGGGTTTCATCGGGCAGTTGCAGCACCGCGCCCGATTTCAGCCGGTTCACGTTGCCACGGATGAAGGCGTCAGGGTTGGAACGCATCATCGCCACGAGCATCTGGTCGAGCGACACGCCAGCGGGGCGGTTGGCGGCGGCCAGGCGGCCCGCGGTATCGCCGGCCTGCACGGTGACCGAGCCGGCGGCACCCGCCGGGGCCGGCGCTGCGGCAG
>NZ_BAAJYT010000638.1:0-641 GCF_057541515.1 Acidovorax sp. KNOB132 | reverse complement strand
TGCGCGAGGCGGTCGGCAGCGCCGGCCGCGTGCAGGTGCTGCATGGCCCCGAGGGCGGGCTGACCGCGCAGGAGGAAGACCTGGCGCTGGCCCACGGCTTCGCGCCGGCCAGCCTGGGCGCGCGTGTTCTGCGGGCCGAGACCGCTTCGGTCGCCGCGCTGGCGCAGCTGGCCTTCGAATGATGACGGAACACTGAACAGGACGGCATGGAGAGCACTGTGTTGGCGGCCGAGGCGCCGTGGCCTGGAGGGGCGGAGAACGAGGGCGGGCTGTTCGACTTTTTCCGGGATGCCGATGCGGCCGGCGATTCGGCCCTGCTGTGGCGCATTGCGCGCGAGCAGGCCGTCACCCAGGCGCTGAGCGGGCTGTTCCACGGCCCGGCGGCGCTGGTGCAGCTGCGGCTGTGGGCCTTCCTGCAACTGGCGCGCCAGGGCGAGGCCACGCTGGCGCGCGAGCGCATCGACGAGATCTTCCACGCCCTGCGCCCCGAGGCGCTGGACACCGTGCTCAAGCGCTTTCGCGACGTGGGCCTGCTGGCCTGGGACGACAGCGCCCGCACCTATGCGCTGCCGCCGCTCGCGCAGCGCGTGGCCGGCCTGCTGGCGCCCCTGGCCAGCGACGGGCGGCGGGGGACGAGGATG
>NZ_BAAJYT010000637.1:0-644 GCF_057541515.1 Acidovorax sp. KNOB132 | reverse complement strand
CGCGTCGTAGCGGTAGCGAAAGACCTGGCTCACCGGCTCGCCGTTTGGGCCCGCTCGCACCACGGCCGCCTGCGTCATGCGGTGCTGCGCGTCGTAGCGAAAGTGCTGCTCGGTGTGCGCGCCGATGCGCTTTCTCACCAGCCGGCCGAAGCCGTCGTAGTCGAAGCGCTTGTCCTGCAGCACCTTCACCCGGTTGTTGCGCACCCAGCCCCGGCCAGCGCCGTCCATCGCCTGGGCCCGGTCGGCGACGCGGTTGCCCGCCGGGTCGTAGTGGAAGACTTCGTTCAGCGCGGCGGCGGCGCCTTCGCCCGCCGCGCCCTGGCCAGAAGGCGCCAGGGCGGACGGCAGGCCGGCGTGCACCGCCGAGAGCAGCCGGCCGACCGGGTCGTAGCGGTATTCGGTCTCGCCATGGCGGCTGTGCCGCGCCCGCGCCAGTTCGCCCGCGCTGTCGTACTCCCACTGCTTGAGCAGGCTGTCGGTGGCGGCGGGGCGCTGCAGGCGCTGGGCCCCAGGCGGCGCTTTGGCCGGCGATGCGGCCAGGGGCCCACGCGCCGGTCACCCGCAGGGCGGCGGACTGGGTCCACTGCGCACTGCGCCGACCCAGGCGTCGTACGCGTAGCGGCTGGCCAGCGGCTGGTGCGCAG
>NZ_BAAJYT010000636.1:0-650 GCF_057541515.1 Acidovorax sp. KNOB132 | reverse complement strand
CGCGGCGCGCAGCTGGCGCGCGCGGTGCAGCGAGCGTTCGGCCGTGCGCGGGTCCATGCCGTACATGTCGGCGAACTGCGCCACCGTGCTGCCGCTGGCCTCGAAGGCACGCAGCAGCGCCTCGGCCTTGGCGTCGCGCTCGGCCACTTCGGCGAAGGCTTCGTCGAGCAGGGCATTGGCGGCCTCGTCGCGGCCCCGCACCAGCGCGTCGTACGCCTCGCGGGTGAGGCCCGAAGCCTCGTAGGCCTGCGCGATGCGGCGGCGCAGCTTGGCGGTCATGTCCTCGCCGTCGCGGGGCTTGCGGCGGCGGAACACTTCCAGCAGCGCGTGGTGCACATGCTCGGGGGCCATGGCCTCCACGGCATGGCCCTGCAGATCGTGGCGCTGGCGGCCTTCGGCCACCACCTGCAGGTAGCGCGTGGACCGGGTGTGGATGCCCAGGGCGAGCTTGAGCGCATCGCGCTCGAACAGATCGGGGTGGGCGGCCTGCAGGTCCTGGAAGATGCCGCGCTTGAGCGGCAGGAACTGCGCGCCGAACAGGTGCGGGTACAGCGCGGCCAGTTGTTCCAGTGCGGGATGCGTGCGGCGCGGGCCTTGCGAGCCTTGCGGGCCGGCGCCCTTGCCGTTGCGGGGGCGCGGCCTGCGCTGCG
>NZ_BAAJYT010000635.1:0-655 GCF_057541515.1 Acidovorax sp. KNOB132 | reverse complement strand
CAGCGCACAGCCAGCCCGATGCCGCGCCGGGCGTGCCGTCCTCGCGCACGGCCTGGCGCACGGTGAGATGGATGCGTCCGTCGCCTGGCACCGAGGCGATGGAATAGTCGCGCGGGCGTTGCGGGTCGGCCGGCGCGCACAGTTGCACCAGGTCGCCGGACGCCCAATCGGCCGCGGTACCGGGCGGGGGCGCCAGTTCGATGTGGAACACCGGCGCTCCCAGGCTGCCCGGGTTGAGGTGGCGGCGCGCGGCCAGCGTCCAGTCGGCGAACGGCGGCGCCTCCCAGGCAGGCGCCCCGTTCAGGTTCGCGACCTGCGACAGCTGGTGCTGCCATGCCAGGAGCGCGGCCGGGGCGCCGTTGTCCATCTCCACCCGCTCGAACAACGGCACCGCGCCCTGCGCGCGCAGCCAGCCGTCCAGCTGGCGGCCAAAGCCGCAGTAGTGCGCGTATTGCCGGTCGCCCAGCGCCAGCAGGCCGTACTGCAGGCCTGCCAGCGAGGGCGCCGCGGCCGCGCCCATCCACTGCCCCTGGAAGCCCGCGGCGTTGTCAGGTGCATCGCCCTCTCCGTACGTGCTGGCCAGGAACAGCGCGCGGCGCGTGCGCTGCAGCAGCGCCGCATCCACCGCGCCCAGCGCGCACAGGTGCACGGGCTC
>NZ_BAAJYT010000634.1:0-666 GCF_057541515.1 Acidovorax sp. KNOB132 | reverse complement strand
CGCCACGCGGATGCCGGGGCGCCGCCACCGCCCCTGCCGGCGCCGGGGCCGAGCGCGGAGAAGCCCCCGGGCACGCGGCGGGAGGGCCATGTGAGCGAAAGCGCCACACCAGGGGATGGGAGGAGCGAGGGAGATGGCCCTGCCGATGGCGGCGCCTCCCTTGCCGCAGGTGCTGCGGACTGGGGCGCCTTGCCCCCCGAGCCCGTGGGCACCCAGGCCTTCAAACCCGTGCGGCCGCTGGTGCCGCGCGGCGGGCAGGACAGCGCACCAAAAAAAAGCCTGAGCCCCCGCCCCGGGCGTGCCGCGGCGCGCCAGGGAGACCGGGGGCGGGGCGATGGAACGCCTGACCTGCGCGGCGGCGAGCCGGGGCCCTGGGACTGGCCGCGCACCTTCATGGCGCGGGGTGCGGCCGTCCAACTGCAGCGGGAACACCTGCGCCACCAGCCCGTACAGGCCCGCACCGGGCGGCTGCATTGCTTCGTGCTGGACTGCTCGGCCTCCATGGTGGCGAGCGGTGCCCTGGCGCGCGCCAAGGGCGTGCTGCTGGCGCTGATGGGTGAGGCCTACCGCCACCGCGACGACGTGGCGCTGCTGTGCTTCGGTGGCAGCGGCGTGCAGTTGCGCGTGCCGCCCCAGCGCGCGCCCGCCTGGAGCGACGGCTGGGTA
>NZ_BAAJYT010000633.1:0-672 GCF_057541515.1 Acidovorax sp. KNOB132 | reverse complement strand
GATGGCGGAGCGGTATGTCCAGGCCGAGCCCGTTCAGAAGCCCGTCACGGTGTTGGGCGGCTGCAATTTCGGCGTGTTGCTGCCTTGGTGGGACATGGGCTGCCGAGGAAGGTGGCGCGCCGGGCAGGCTCCATCGCCCGCTCCAGGGCCTGGCGGATCTCGACCGCCAGCATCGACAGGCGGGCGGTGTCGGAGGGCCAGGCGTTGCGCAGCGCGCGCCAGTAGGTGGGGCCCAGCGGCGAGTCGATGCGGGCGGTCAGCGCATCCTGGAACTGCTGGCGGCGCTGGCGCACGAGGTCGGCGCTGCGCTGGTCGGCATCGACCACGATGAGGCGGGCGAGCTTGAGGTCGGCGTCCACGACGGCGCGCTGCTTGGCCAGTCCGGCCCGCTGCTGCGCCACGTCGGGGGAGTCGGCGGGCGCGCCTTTCTCGGGCGAGGGGCCGAGCCCGGCCAGGCGCGTGTCCAGGTCGGCCAGCTCTTCGGTGCGCTGCGCGACGAGTTGCTCGGCGGCCGTGCCGATGGCATAGACCTCGTTGACGAGCTTGCGGCCGTCGTCGTCCGGATCGAGCTTTTTCGGGACGGCGTCGAGCTGCTTGCGCAGATCATCCACCGAGCGAGGGGCCGGATCGCCGGCCCGGGGGGGGCGTGCGCTGGCGGCCGGGGCCGGGGCG
>NZ_BAAJYT010000632.1:0-673 GCF_057541515.1 Acidovorax sp. KNOB132 | reverse complement strand
GGCGCCCGCGCCCCCGGCCCGCCATGCGCCGCTGGGCCACGGTGGCATGGCCGGCGATGCCTTCGAGCGCGGTGGGCGCGGGGGTGAAGCGCAGGTCCAGATCGCCCTGCTTGGCCGTGAACTCGCACAGCTCGCGCACAGCCACGGTGTACATCAGGCGGCGCCCTCGCAGGGGTCCGGCGCCGGGCCCCGGGCCGCCTCCCGCGAAAGGTCGGCATCCTCCAGGCCGGCCAGCCCCTCGCCCAGCAGCCCCTGCGCCGGCTCGCCCTCGCTGCGCAGCGGCGTGGCCTTGCACAGCGCCATCCAGACGGCGAACGGCAGGCTGCAGCCCGCGTGGCGGGCGGGGCGCAGCAGCTCGAACCGGCCGTGGTCGATCTCGCCGTGCAGCACCCACACGCCGAACGGCTCGGGAATCTCCTCGGGCGCGGCCACGCCGGCCGGGAACACGTAGTAGCACTCCTCGCACAGCCACTGGTAGGCCTGCCGCTTGGCGCCGTGCCGCAGGTCGGACAGCAGGTCGGCGCGGCTGGCCTTCACCTCGTGCACCATGGGCTGCAGGTAGGCGGGCACGGTGGTGTTGCGCACCGAGAACAGATCGGGCCGCGCCATGCGCCACACCTGGGGCGGCGGCGCGGGCCGGGGGGCGCATCGGCCTCGTCGTCGGCCCAGAGCC
>NZ_BAAJYT010000631.1:0-674 GCF_057541515.1 Acidovorax sp. KNOB132 | reverse complement strand
CGAGCGCATTCGGGAAGGGGGCGCACGATGACCCGTGCTGCATTATTGATAGCTGTCTGCGCAATGATTATGGGATGCGCAGCCTCGCCCGCGCAGGCGCCTGCCGAGGATCGCGTGCTGGCCATCGCCGTGCCAGCTTGGGAGCCAGCCCCAGCGCGCACCGCGGAACCCGAGCCCCGGGCGTGCCCACCGCTGCCGGTGCTGCGCGCGGGGGCGTCACCCATGGAGCGGCGCGTGCATACCCAGACCATCGTGCGCATGTACGCGGACTGCGCAGAGGCTCCGTTGGCAGAGTCTTCCGCATGCGAATTGCTGTTGATCGCTTTCGACGAGTCCGAACTGGCGCCCGCCTGGTACGTGCGTGCTGGCCCGGCACTGGAGCGATGCGGGTATGCCAAGGCGGGTGCCAAGGCGGCATACCGCGCCTGCTACGCGGAGAGACGCAACGGCAGCACCCGCGATTGCGAGGCCCTCCCATGACCCCGGGCCAGTACCTGCTCGCGGCCAGCTCGCCGCCAATGCCGCCCTGGGCTGGGCATACCTTGGCCAGCGAGACGACGCCACCGCCGCCCGGGGCGAGACCCAGGCCATGCAGCAGCAGCGCGACGGCATCCGCTCGGCCGCCAGCGCTTGCAGTGCGGGCGTGGAGCAGCTGGCGCTGGCCGGCGAGCAGC
>NZ_BAAJYT010000630.1:0-675 GCF_057541515.1 Acidovorax sp. KNOB132 | reverse complement strand
GCCTCGCATGCCGCGCAGCCCGGCCCCGGCCCGCGCCGCGCCGCGTGGCTGGGCGCCTGCCTGCTGGTCGCCAGTGCGCTGCTGCTGGTCGTCGGCGCCTGCGTGGGCAGCACGGGATTCGACAGCCTGCTGCGCATGGGGCAGGACCCGGTGGCCTGGCAGATCGTGTGGGAGATCCGCCTGCCGCGCACGCTGGGCGCCTGGCTGGCCGGCGCGCTACTGGGCCTGGCGGGCGCGGTGGCACAGGGCCTTTTCCGCAACCCGCTGGCCGATCCATATTTGCTGGGCTCGGCCTCGGGCGCGGCGCTGGGCGGCGCACTGGCGATGGTGGTGTTCGGCGTCTCGCCCATGGCGGCGCAGTGGCTGGCGCGGCTGGGCGTCACCGGCATGGCGTTTCTCGGCGCGGCCGGCGCCGTGGCCCTGACCCTGGTGCTGGCGCGCGGGGTGCAGCACACGCTGCGCCTGCTGCTGGCCGGGGTGATCGTGGGCGTGGTGCTGGGCGCGCTGCGCGACCTGGTGGAGCTGGCCTCGCCGGACATCCTGCAGGCCATGCAGGCCTTCACGCTGGGCAGCACCAGCTTCGTCGGCTGGGTGGCCTGCGCGCTCATGGCCGGGGCGTGGGCGCTGTGCGGCATCGCCGCGTGGACCCTGGCGCGCGCGCTCGACGGCCTGACG
>NZ_BAAJYT010000629.1:0-678 GCF_057541515.1 Acidovorax sp. KNOB132 | reverse complement strand
CCCGGCGCAGCGGCCGGGTCCGCCACCGGCTGCGCCGCGGCGATGCGGGCCAGCGCATCCAGCGCCACCTGCCGGCCCGAGGTCTTGGCGGTGAGGAAGAACACCTTGTCCAGCCGCTCGCCGGGCGCCGCCTTGAGCAGCGGGAACAGCGTGCCCACCGTCTTGCCGATGCCGGTGGGCGCCTGCGCCAGCAGGCAGCGTCCGGCGGTGGCGCTGCGGTACACGGCCTCGGCCAGGGGCCGCTGCCCGGTGCGAAAGCCTCCGAACGGAAACACCGCCGCGCGCAGCGCCGCATCGCGCGTGGCGCGGTGGGCCGCCTCCTGCTCGGCCCAGCCGAGAAAGCGCTCGCACTGCGCCTCGAAGTGGGCGCGCAGGGCGTCGGCCGTGCAGGGCTCGACCAGCACCGTCTCCTGCTGGCTGCCGATGTCGAAGTACACCAGCGCCACGTCGATCCGCGCGAGCTGCCGCGCCTGGCACAGCAGCCACCCATAGACCCTGGCCTGCGCCCAGTGCAGCGCGCGGTGCGAGTCGGGCTGCCGGTCCAGCCGGCCCTTGAAGGTCTTGACCTCGTCCAGCCGGCCCGCGGCGGGATCGAACCCGTCGGCCCGGCCCCGCACATGCAGGTGGCGGTAGTGGCCCTCCAGCGCCACCTCGCTCTCGTAGCCCGGGCCGGCGCCG
>NZ_BAAJYT010000628.1:0-681 GCF_057541515.1 Acidovorax sp. KNOB132 | reverse complement strand
CGCGCACGCCATCGGCCGCGATTTCGTCGCGCGGCGCCTGTCGCCCGGCGGTTCGGCCGACCTGCTGGCCGCCGCCTGCTGGGTGGTCCGCATGGCGCCACCGGCGGGCTGCGCACCATGAGCTATGCCCTGGTGTTTTCGGGCCAGGGCATGCAGCATCCCGGCATGCTGCCCTGGCTGGCCGATGGCGCCCCAGTGCGCGCGGTGAACGACCGCCTCGGCGTGCCCGACTGGCGCGCCGCGCTGCAGGACACCAATTGGGCCGCGCGCAATGCCCACGCCCAGGTGCTGCTCACCGGCCTGGCCCTGGCTGCCTGGGACGCCCTGTCCCCGCTGCTGCCACCGCCGGCCGCCATCGCGGGCTACAGCGTGGGCGAGCTGGCCGCCTTCAGTGCAGCCGGCGTGTTCGATGCCGCTACCGCGCTGTCGCTCGCCCAGGCGCGCGCCGAGGCCATGGACCGCTGCGCCGCCGGCCATCCCGGCAGTCTGATCGGCGTGAGCCGCATGGCGCCGGCCGCCATCGACGCCCTGGTGCGCGACACCGGCCTGGCCGTGGCGATCCGCAACGGACCGGACAGCGTGGTGCTGGGCGGCGCGCTGGCCGCGCTGGACCGCGCCGAAGCGCTGGCCACAGCCCAAGGCGGCCACTGCACGCGGCTGCGCGTGGGCGTGGCATCGCAC
>NZ_BAAJYT010000627.1:0-681 GCF_057541515.1 Acidovorax sp. KNOB132 | reverse complement strand
GGCGAGGCGCCACACCAGGCCGGCGGGACCGGTCTGCCACCAGTGGCGCACGCCGCGGCGCGGCTGGCCCATGGACTGGGTGATGCGGTCCAGCGTGATGGCCAGCAGCACGATGCCCAGGCCACCCACGGTCGCCAGGCCCATGTCCAGCCGGCCGATGCCGCGCAGCACCATCTGGCCCAGGCCGCCCACGGCGATCATCGAGGCGATCACCACCATCGACAGCGACAGCATCAGCGACTGGTTGATGCCCGCCATGATGGACGGCATGGCCAGCGGCAGCTGCACCTTGGCCAGCAACTGCAGCGGCGAGGCCCCGTAGGCCCGGGCGGCCTCGATCAGGTCGGGCCGCACCTGGCGGATGCCCAGATTGGTCAGGCGCACCAGCGGCGGCAGCGCGAACACGATGGTCACCACCACGCCCGGCACGTTGCCGATGCCGAACAGCATCACCACCGGCACCAGGTACACGAAGGCTGGCGTGGTCTGCATGGCATCGAGCACCGGCCGCATCACGCGCTGGGCCCGGTCGCTGCTGGCCAGCAGGATGCCCAGCGGCAGCCCGATGACCAGGCAGAAGGCCAGCGAGGTCAGCACCAGCGACAGCGTCACCATGGCCTCGGGCCAGATGCCCAGCATGGCCACGAGCAGCAGTGAGACCACCGTGCCCACGGCCAGCGC
>NZ_BAAJYT010000626.1:0-686 GCF_057541515.1 Acidovorax sp. KNOB132 | reverse complement strand
GCCCTGGCCCTGGCCGCTGCTGTGCACCACCGTCGTGGCGGGCGCGGCGCTGCCGGCCAGCACGCGGATGTCGCCGCTGGCGCGCCGCACGCTGGCACTGGCGCGCAGGGTGTCGCCCGCATCCACGTCCCAGTCGCCGTCGAACACGAGGTTGCCCGCCAGGCCCAGCCGCTGCAGGGCTTCCTGGCCTTGCGGGCCGAACGCTTCGGTCCACGCCATGGGCAACCCCTGCAGGCGGCCCTGCGTGCGCAAGGCGATGGCGCCATTGGCGGCCTGGGCAAAGCGGACGGGCTCCCAGTGCAGCGTGACCTGCCCCGGCGCCGGGCCGGAGACGGTGGCCTGGCCGCCCGAGGTCTCCACCTGCAGGCTGGGCGACTGGCGCAGAGCAACGGACAGCGGCTGGTTGAACTGCACCGTCCAGGGGCCGGGCAGTTGTTCGTCGCGGGCCTGCGCACGCAACTCGGTGATCTGCGCGTTCCATTGCCCGGGGGCGGCCGTGCCCGCGGTGCCGCGCAGGCGCAGGTCCAGTCGGCGCCGGTCCACGCGTGCCTCGCCGTCCAGCGACAGCGTGGACTGGGGCAATCCGCCGGCCAGTTCGGCGCGCACCGCCGTGAGCCGTACGGCCATGGGCGCAGCCGAGCCGCTGGCGGGCAGGGAGACGTCGAAGCGCGGCGCGGCCAGCCGGG
>NZ_BAAJYT010000625.1:0-687 GCF_057541515.1 Acidovorax sp. KNOB132 | reverse complement strand
CCACACCAGCCGGGTTTCGCACTCGGGCAGCGCCGGCCCCGGCCGGGGGGGCGGCGTGGCCACGCGGCGGTAGACCACGCCGGTGCGCTGGAACTGCATCACGCTCCGCGGCACGAAGGCCAGCCCCAGGCCGGCCGCCACCAGGTTGACGATGGTCTGCATCTGGATGGCTTCCTGCGCCACCTGCGGTGAATGCCCGGCCGCGTGGTAGAGCGCGAAGATCGCGTCGTACACCGAAGGCAGGATGCGGCGCGGAAAGATCACCAGCGGCTCGGCCAGCACGGCGGCCAGCGGCGGGGCTTTGGCCTGCACCGCCAGGGGGTGCGCCGCCGGCAGCGCCAGCACCAGCGGCTCGCGCGCCACGCGCAGGCCGGCCAGGCCCGGCGGGGCGAACTGCGGCGAATGCAGCAGCAGGCCGGCATCGATCTCCCCGCGCTCCAGCAACTGCAGCTGCACGTCGCCCGTCGCCTCGACCAGTTCCAGCGACACCTGCGGGCAGGCGCGGCGAAAGGCGCGCACCCAGGCGGGCAACTGCTCGAAGCCCACGGTGGACACGAAGGCCAGCCGGATGCGCCCGACCTCGCCCTGTGCCGCGGCCCCTCCATCACAGATTTAGGCGGTGCCCCCTCATTGAGGTTAAGCAGCGTTATATAATGCATCACGAACCCTCTGAACCTTAGTGAAGAG
>NZ_BAAJYT010000624.1:0-700 GCF_057541515.1 Acidovorax sp. KNOB132 | reverse complement strand
ATCGTGGCGCACCGCCTGCCTGTGCGGGGCCGCGCTGGCGGCGGTGGTGCTGGCCATCATGGTGTGGCAGCGCGACGCGCTCGATGACCGCCAGGCGCCTGGGCCCACGCGCCCAAGCCCGGCACCGCCGGCGCGCCGGGCGCTGCGGCCGTGGCCGAGCACCCCATGGCCTTCCTCAAGCTGCCCTCGGTGTGGCTGTGCTTCTCGTTCTTCTTCTGGACCACCTGCGCCCTGAGCGCCATCCAGAGCTTCGCCAGCCCCGCGCTGCAGCAGATGTACGGCCTGCCGCTGGCGGTGACCTCCATGGTGGTCACGGGCTACATGCTGTGCGGCGCCGCCGGCATGGTGGTGGGCGGCTTTCTCGCCGGCCGCGTGGCGCGGCTGGAGGGCATCATCACCGTGTGCCTGCTGGCCACCGGCGTGCTGCTGCTGCTGGTGGGCACCGGCTGGCTTCCCGGCATGGGCGCCGTGGCGTTCGCCGCCATCGCGGGCCTGGGCACGGGCCTGGCGGGCCCCTCGCGCGACATGCTCATCAAGCGGGCCGCGCCCCCCGGGGCGACGGGCCGGGTCTATGGCACGGTGTATTCGGGCCTGGACCTGGGCTTTTGCGTGGCGGCCCCGATCTTTGGTGCGCTGCTGGACCGCGGCGCGGCGCACGGGATCTTCTTCGGATCGGCCGCGGCGCTGGTGCTGGGCGTGG
>NZ_BAAJYT010000623.1:0-721 GCF_057541515.1 Acidovorax sp. KNOB132 | reverse complement strand
ACAGCACGCCGGCCACCGCCAGCGCCAGGGATCGGCCAGCCGCCCACCGCCGCAGCGCGCGCCTCATGCCGCCACCTTGCGCTCGAACGACCACAGCGTGCCGCCATGGCGAGGGTGCCGCGTGTGAACCAGTTCCATGCCGAACACGGCGGCCACGCGGTCGGCGCTCAGCGCCTCATCGGGCGGGCCGTCGGCCACCAGGGCGCCGCGGTCCAGCATCCACACCCGGTCGGCGAACGAAGGCACCAGGCCCAGCTCGTGCAGCGCAGCCACCACGGTGATGCCGAGCCCGCGCACCAGGGCCAGCAGGTCGGCACGCGCCGCGAGGTCGAGGTGGTTGGTGGGCTCGTCCAGCAGCAGCAGCGCGGGCTGCTGCGCCAGGGCGCGGGCCAGGTGCACGCGCTGGCGCTCGCCGCCCGACAGGGTGGACAACGCCCGGTGCACCAGGGAGTCGACCGCGCAGGTGTGCAGGGCCTCGTCCACCGCCCGCGCGTGCTCCGCGCGGCCGGCATGGTGCTGGTGGGGCAGCCGCCCGAGGGCGACGTAATCGTGCACGCGGAACGCGAGGTCGGCGGTTTCGGTCTGCCCCAGCACGGCGATGTGCCGCGCACGCTCGGGCGCCGGCCAGGCGGCCAGGTCGTGCCCGAGCACGCTCACCCGGCCCTCGGTGGGCACGGCCCGCGCGCCCAGCAGCCTCAAAAGCGTGCTCTTGCCCGCGCCG
>NZ_BAAJYT010000622.1:0-722 GCF_057541515.1 Acidovorax sp. KNOB132 | reverse complement strand
CAGCACCGTGCCGGGCACGCCGGCCGGGATCACGGGCAGCACCGCTTCGCCGGCAGCGCCTGCCGCGCCCGCAGGCGCCACGGCGAAGCCGCTCGCCACATCACCCACCAGCACGGCCAGGGCGTTGTTCAGCAGCACCTGCTGGCGCTCCAGCGCGAGCGCCTCCGATTCGGTGGCAGCCACTTCCGTCTGCACGCGCGCCAGGTCCAGCTCGGCCACATCACCGGCTTGGTAGCGGCGCTGCGTGAGGCGCAGCGTGTCGCGGTACGCGGCCAGGCTTTCCTCCACCAGCACGCGCTCGGCCTGCACCGCACGCCATTGCAGATAGGTCTGCGCCACGTCGGCCTGCACCATGAGCCGCGTGCTCTGCAGCAGCGCATCGCGTGCCTGGGCGTCGAGCCGCGCGGCATCGCTGGCCTGCGACAGGCGGCCGAACAGGTCGAGCTCATACGACACGTTCAGGCCCGCCGTGGCCAGCGTGGCCGGCACCGGGCCGCCCGTGGCGGTGTTGGCGCCCGCCTGCCGCGATACGCCGGTGGACACGCCGACCTGCGGGGCGCGGTTGGCATCGGCCGAGCGCAGCAGCGCCCGCGCTTCGGCCAGCCGCGCGGCGGCCTCCTGCACGGTGGCGTTGCCGCGGCCGGCCCGCTCCACCAAGCCGTTCAGCACCGGGTCCTGAAAGCCCAGCCACCACTCGCCGCGCGGCTGCGCCTCGGCGGGAG
>NZ_BAAJYT010000621.1:0-726 GCF_057541515.1 Acidovorax sp. KNOB132 | reverse complement strand
CGCCAGTGCCGTGCCCAGCGCGATGCCCGCGGCACTGCCTGCCGCGCCCAGCGCCGCCGACTCGGCCAGCACCAGGGCCAGCCGCTGTCGGGGCGTGAGGCCCAGCACGGCCAGCAGGGCGAACTGCGGCGCGCGTTGCGCCACGCTCAGGGCCAGCACCGAGAACACGAGGAAGGCCCCGGTGAACAGCGCCACCAGCGCCAGCACGGTCAGGTTGACGCGGTAGGCGCGCGACAGGTTGCTCGTGCGCGCGGTGGCATCCCCGGGCTGCAGCACGGCCACGCCGGCCGATGCGCCGGGCAGGGCCTGCAACGCCTGGCGGAAGTCGTCGGCACTGGCGCCGGGGCGCAGCTGCACGTCGATGCGGCTCAGTTGCCCGCCGCGCTGGAACAGGTCCTGCGCCGCGCCGATGTCCATCACGGCCAGCGGCGCGCCGCCCGCAGCCACCGTGCCCGCCACGCGCACCGTGTGCACCTGCAGGCCCGTGCGCAGCTGCAGTGCCGGCACCACGGCATCGCCGCGCAGCCCGAGTGCCTGCAGGGCCGCGCCGTTCAGAAACACCGTGGCCGGCGCCAGCAGCGCCAGCCGGTCGGCGCCTTCGAAGGCCCGGGGCACCAGGGCGGGGGCCATCGCCGGCAGCAGCAACGCGTCGGCGCCCAGCACGCGCAAGGCCACCGCCGCGGACCCCGCCGTTCCGGGCAGGCTGGCCTGGGCGGACGTTTCCAG
>NZ_BAAJYT010000620.1:0-728 GCF_057541515.1 Acidovorax sp. KNOB132 | reverse complement strand
CAGCGATTGCTGCGGCGCGGCGATCAGGTGGACCGCGTGGCCGGCGAAGGCCGCGTCGCCGGGCTTGGGGGTCTCCAGCGCGCCGGCCTGCAGCGCCGCATGCACCGGCGCGGGCAGGTCGATGCGGTAGCGCGCCAGGATGTCCAGCGCCTCGGCGCAGGTCGTGCCGTCGGGCACCGTGGGGCCGCTGGCGATCACGGCGGGGTCGTCGCCCGGCACGTCGCTGATGGCCAGGGTGACCACGCGGGCCGGCGCGCACGCGGCCGCCAGCCGGCCACCCTTGATGCGCGACAGGTGCTTGCGCACGCAGTTCATCTCGGCGATGCCGGCGCCGCTTTCCAGCAGCGCGCGGTGGATGCGCTGCTTTTCCGCCAGGGTCAGGCCCTCGGCCGGCAGGGTGAGCAGTGCGGAGCCGCCGCCCGAGATCAGGCACAGCACCAGGTCATCGGCCGTGAGCCGCTGCGTGAGCGCCAGCATGCGCTCGGCCGCCGCCAGGCCCGCCGCATCAGGCACGGGGTGCGCGGCCTCCACGATCTCCACGCGCTGCGGCAGCCCGGGCGGCCGTTCGGGCACATGGCCGTAGCGGGTCACGACCAGGCCCGACAGCGGCGCATCGGCCGGCCACAGCGCCTCCAGCGCGTGCACCATCGAGCCTCCCGCCTTGCCCGCCCCGAGCACCAGCGTGCGCCCGCGCGGCGGCGGGGGCAGGTGCGCGGCCAGGCCATGGG
>NZ_BAAJYT010000619.1:0-737 GCF_057541515.1 Acidovorax sp. KNOB132 | reverse complement strand
GATGTCGCCGCCCGCGCAGAAGGCATCGCCCTCGCCTTCGATGAGCACGCAGCGCGCGCCGGCATCGGCCTGCAGCTGCTCGAACACGGCGCGCAGCTGCCGCCACATGGCGCGGGACATGGCGTTGAGCCGCCCCGGGTGGCGCAGCACCACGCGCACCACCCCGGGGGCGCCATCCGCCCCGTCGACCCGCTCCACCCCGATGTCACCCGCCATGTCCGCCCTCTCCACCATGTCCGCCATGTCCGCCGTTTGCACTGGCCGCATCGGCCGCCTTGCCGCCCCGCCCGGGGCCCCCGGTCAATCGAGCTTGGCGCCCGAATCCTTGACCACCTTCGCCCAGCGGCGAACCTCCGAGTGGACCATGGCGGCGAACTGCGTCTGCGACAGGCCGCCGTAGTCGGCGCCGTTCTTGGCCCACACGGCCTTCAGGTCCTCGGCGGTGCCCAGGCGCTGCGTCTCCTCGACGATGCGCGCCTGCAGGTCGGCCGGCGTGCCCTTGGGCGCCCACAGGCCGTACCACGTGGTCACGGTGTAGTCGGGCAGGCCCACCTCGGCCGCGCAGGGCACGTCGGGGAAGGCCGGGTTGCGCCGGGCGCCGGCCACCATCAGCGCCTTGATCCGCCCGCCCTTGATGTGCGCGGCGGACGAGCCCAGCCCGTCGAACATCATGTCCACGTTGCCGCCGATCAGGTCCTGCAGCGCCGGGCCCGCCCCGCGGTAGGGAATGTGCGTGA
>NZ_BAAJYT010000618.1:0-738 GCF_057541515.1 Acidovorax sp. KNOB132 | reverse complement strand
CGCTGCTGCGGGCGCTGCGGCCTGCACGCGCACCAGGTCGCCGTCGTTCAGGAACGCGCCGCCGCGCTCGACCACCGTCACGCCCGGCTGCAGGCCCGAGACGATCTCCACCCGGTCGCCCGTGCGCTGGCCGGTCTGCACGCGGCGCATCACCACGCGGCTGCCCTCGCCGATCTCGAACACGCTGCTGAAGCCGTCGCGCACCACCACCGACGACTGCGGCACGCTGAGCGCATCGCGCTGCCCCAGCAGAAAATCGCCGCGCGCGAACATGCCTGCGCGCACATCGGGGTGGATGGGCAGGTCCACATAGACCAGGCCGTTGCGCGTCTGGGGATCGACGGTGGGGGCGATCATGCGCACCGTGCCCGGCACCTGCGCGCCGCTGGCGGCCGTCACGATCACCTGGCTGCCGGGGCGGATGCGCGGCAGGTCGTTGGAGGTGACCTCGGCGCGCCATTCCAGGCGGCCCTTGCGCACCATGCGAAAGAGTTCGGTGCCCGCGCCCAGCACCGCGCCCACGGTGGCCGTGCGCGAGGAGATGACGCCGCTGTCCGGCGCCAGCACCTGGGCGTGCTTGAGCCGCAGCTGCTGCGCGTTGAGGGCCGCCTGCGCCGCCTCCACGCGGGCCTGGGCGGTCTCGCCGGCGGTCGAGTACTGCTGGATCTGCTGCTGGCTCAGGGCGCCGCTGGCCTGCAGCGTGCGGGCGCGCTCGGCGTTGGCGGGCGGCCTCGGGCG
>NZ_BAAJYT010000617.1:0-738 GCF_057541515.1 Acidovorax sp. KNOB132 | reverse complement strand
CCATGGATTCGGCCGCCACGGCGCTGGAGGCCGGCGCCGCGCGCGTGGACCTGCTGGTGCGCCGCGCGGAACTGCCCCGCGTGAACAAGGGCAAGGGCGCGGGCAACCCCGGCATGGCCCATGGCTTCTGGGCCCTGCCGGACGAATGGAAGTGGCGCTTTCGCCATTACCTGAACGTGCAGCAGGTGCCGCCGCCGCACGGCAGCACGCTGCGCGTGTCGCGCCACGCCAATGCGCACTTCCACCTGGGGGCCGGCGTGCACGGCGCGTCCGTGCGGCCCGATGGCGCGCTGCGCCTGGAGACCGCCAAGGGCCCGCTGGCCGCCGACTTCGTGATTTTCTGCACCGGCTTTCGCACCGACTGGGCGCTGCGCCCAGAGTTCGCCGCGTTCGCGCCGGCCGTGCGCCTGTGGCAGGACCGCTTCGTGCCGCCGGCCGGCGAGGACGATGCCGAGCTGGCCGCCTCGCCCGACCTGGGGCCGCTGTTCGAGTTCCAGGAGAAGGCGCCCGGCGCCTGCCCAGGCCTGGACCGCGTGCACTGCTTCAACTACGGCGGCGCGCTGTCGCAGGGCGCGGGCGCGGGCGACATCCCGCAGATCAGCGATGGCGCCCAGCGCCTGGCGCGGGGCCTGGCCGCCCCCCCGCTGGCCGACGACGCCGCGCTGCACTACGCGGCCATGCAGCGCTACGAAGAGCCCGAGCTGGACGGCGACGAATGGACGCCGGCGGCCTTCCCGG
>NZ_BAAJYT010000616.1:0-739 GCF_057541515.1 Acidovorax sp. KNOB132 | reverse complement strand
CTCCAGCAGGCGGGCGTGCAGCGGCCCGCCCGGCAGCGCCAGCCACACCGCCGCGCCATGGATCGCCAGGCCCAGGCCCCAGCCCAGCGCGGGAAACACCGCCCAGTGGCGCCCCTGGTAGGCGGCGAGGGCGGCCAGCGCCAGGTTGACGCACAGGTACACGCAGGCGTGCAGCAGCCAGCCCATCTTGGCACCGGCCCGCTTGCGGGCCATGCGGTCCAGGTCGTCCAAGTCGTTCAGGGGGGCGAGATCGTCGGGGGTGTGGAAAGCGGGCATGGCGGCTCCTTGGGGATCGGGGTGGGAGGGGAGGGAATGGCCGCACTGTGCGCCCGGCCGCCCGGTCCGGCCAGCGCCATGCGACGAACCGCCCGCCGCGCGGCGCGAACCGCTGCGCCGGGCGACAGATTTACCTTTCTTCGCACAGCAGCCAGACAATCGGTACGCGGAGCCCCTACGATTCGGCGTGCCCCCCGTGCTGCCCCGCCGGCCGCCCGGGACGGGCTTTTTCCGCGACACGCCACGCCAGCCATTTCCATGAATCCACACCCACACGACGCGCCCGTTCCCAACCCGCCGCCTTCCGCCCACCGGCCGCCCTCGCGGCGGTCGCGCTGGCTCGGCACGCTGCTGATGCTGGCCGTGGTGGCCCTGCTGGGCGGCGGCGCCTGGTATCTGGTGCAGCGCAGCACCGCCCCGGCGGGAGCGATGCGGGGGCGCGGGCGGTCCCGGGGGGGGCGGG
>NZ_BAAJYT010000615.1:0-748 GCF_057541515.1 Acidovorax sp. KNOB132 | reverse complement strand
TGATCCCCCGTGCTGTGGTGGCAGCCGCACCGCCCGCCGCCGGGCCAGTTCGACCTGCTGGCCGCCGACGTGGGGCAGGGCCAGGCCGTGCTGGTGCGCACCGCGCGCCACGCCATGCTGTACGACGCGGGGCCCCGCTATGGGCTGGACAGCGATGCGGGCGACCGCGTGCTGGTGCCGCTGCTGCGCAGCATGGGCGAGCGCATCGACCTGCTGATGCTGAGCCACCGCGACACCGACCACACCGGCGGGGCCGCCGCCGTGCTGGCGCAGCAGCCGCAGGCGGGGCTCATGGGTTCGATCGAGAATGAGCACGCCCTGCAGCAACTGCGCCCCGCGGCGCCGTGCCTGTCGGGCCAGCGGTGGGCCTGGGACGGCGTGCTGTTCGAGGTGCTGCACCCGCTGGAGGCGCAGGCGCAGGCATCGCTGCCATCCGACGGGCCCCGGCCTGCCGTGCGGCCCAACACCCTGAGCTGCGTGCTGCAGATCACGGCCGCGCCGGCGCCGCAAGGCACCTCGGGGCAGGGCGCCGCGCCGTCCGCGCTGCTGGTGGGCGACATCGAGCAGGCGCAGGAGGCCGCGCTGGTGGCGCGTGGCGCCATCGCGCCGGTCGATGTGCTGCTGGTGCCGCACCACGGCAGCAAGACGTCTTCCACGCCCGCGCTGCTGGATGCGGCCCGGCCCCGCACCGCGCTGGTGCAGGCCGGCTACCGCAACCGATTCGGCCACCCCGCGCCGGAGGTGGTGG
>NZ_BAAJYT010000614.1:0-749 GCF_057541515.1 Acidovorax sp. KNOB132 | reverse complement strand
GGGGCGGCGCGCTGGCCGCCGGGTGGCGGAACGTACGCGGCCGCGGCCGGGCCGTGGGGCTGCAGCGCGGGGGCGGATGTGTTGGCGGCGGACGGAGCGGATGGGGCAGGCGCGGTGGCGAGGGACATGGACCGGTGGGGATGAAGTGGAAAGTGGGCAGTATCAAACCTCAACTAAACTTGAGGTCAACCCTGGGCGACTTTTCGACTTTTGCCGTCGCCGCTTCGCTCCCGACGCTTGCCATGCCACCAGCCCGCTCTGCCCGTCCGCCCCGTGCCACGCTCCCACCGGCATCCCCCGCCGTGCCCGGCCCCACGCCCGAACTGACGGTCGGCGAAGTCGCCGCGCGCAGCGGGCTGGCGGTGTCGGCGCTGCATTTCTACGAATCCAAGGGGCTCATCGCCAGCGTGCGCAGCACGGGCAACCAGCGGCGCTATCCGCGATCGGTGCTGCGGCGCGTGGCGGTCATCAAGGTGGCCCAGCGCATGGGCGTGCCGCTGTCGGGCATTGCCGAAGCCTTGCAGGCGCTGCCGCAGGGGCGCACGCCGACGGCGGCGGACTGGCGGCGCATGTCCGCGGCGTGGAAGAGCGATCTGGAAGACCGCATCCGCATGCTGACGCAGCTGCGGGACCAGCTCGACGGCTGCATCGGCTGCGGGTGCCTGTCGCTCAAGGACTGCCCGCTGCGCAACGCGCAGGACCTGCTGGCCCAAGCCGGCCCGGGGCCGCATTTCGAGGCGGCCGCGGCC
>NZ_BAAJYT010000613.1:0-749 GCF_057541515.1 Acidovorax sp. KNOB132 | reverse complement strand
GGCGCCGAGGCGCTGGTGCGCTGGATGGACCCGCAGGAGGGCATGATCTCCCCCGCGCGCTTCATCCCGGTGGCCGAGCACTCCGGCGTGATCGGCCCGCTGGGCGAATGGGTCATGCACGAGGCCTGCCGCCAGGCCCAGGCATGGCGGCAGGCCGGGCTGCCCGCCCTGACCATGGCCGTGAACGTGTCGCCGCGCCAGTTCCACCTGACCGACCTGGCCGGCTGCGCGGCGTCGGCCCTGTCCGCCTCGGGCTACCCGCCCACGCAGCTGGAGCTGGAGATCACCGAAGGCGCGCTCGCCGAACGCCCCGAGGAGGCCCGCCAGGTGCTGCTGCGCCTGCGCGGCCTGGGCCTGCGCATGGCCATCGACGACTTCGGCACGGGCTATTCGTCGCTCGCCCACCTCAAGCGCTTTCCCATTGACGTGCTCAAGATCGACCAGGGCTTCATCCGCGACCTGCCGCAAAACAGCGACGACATGGCCATCTGCACGGCCATCATCGCCATGGGCCACAGCCTGGGTCTGGCGGTGCTGGCCGAAGGCGTGGAGACCCCCGAGCAACTGGCCTTCCTGCGCGAGCGCGGGTGCGACCGCTACCAGGGCTACCTGTGCCAGCGCCCGCTGCCGGCCGAGGCGTTCACGGCGCTGCTGCGCGGACAGGCGGGCGGGGCCGTCCACTGAGCCGGCACGGGCGGTGGACGGGCGTGCGGATCGATTGCTATAAAAATAATAGCTATATGCCCTAG
>NZ_BAAJYT010000612.1:0-751 GCF_057541515.1 Acidovorax sp. KNOB132 | reverse complement strand
GGCACGCGACGACGATCCCGCCGCCGAGGGCGCCGTGCCGGTGGCGGCCCCCGCCCCCCGGCCGCCCTTCCGGAGGGCGCCCCGGTGGCGGTACCCGGCCTGGCGGCCGGCTGAGCCACGCGCCCCGAAGACCGCCCATGAGCGTTCTCATGCACCTGTCGGACCTGCACTTCGGTGCGCACGACCCGCGTGTGTGCGCGGCGGTGGCCCGGCTGGTCAAGACGCTGGACGTGTCGCTGCTGGTGGTGTCGGGCGATCTCACGCAGCGCGCCACGGCCGAGCAGTTCGAGCAGGCGCATGCGTTCATCGCCGGCCTGGGCGTGCCGCATCGGCTGGTCATGCCCGGCAACCACGACGTGCCGCTGTTCGCCTGGTGGGAGCGGCTGGGCCGGGCCTACCGCCGCTACGAGCGCTGGTGGGGGCGCGACCTGGAGCCGGTGTGCGACGTGGACGGCTTCCTGGCCGTGGGGGTGAACACCACGCGACCCTGGCGGCACGAGCGCGGCAGCCTGTCGCATGCCCAGATCGACGCGGTGGCGCAGCGCCTGGCCTCGGCCCCGCGCGACCGCTGGCGCATCGTGGTCACGCACCACCCGCTGGTGGTGCACCCCACGAGCGACACCGAGCACCGGCCCCACCGCGCGGGCGAGGCCCTGGCGCGCTGGCGCGAGGCGGGTGCCCAACTGCTGCTGTCCGGCCATGCGCACGAACCAGGGCTGGCCGAGGTGCTGCCCGGCCTGTGGGCCGCCCG
>NZ_BAAJYT010000611.1:0-763 GCF_057541515.1 Acidovorax sp. KNOB132 | reverse complement strand
CCCGGGCCCGCCGTGGCGGCCCAGGAACTCCGTGCGGTCGGCCGTCCACGCCGTCTGCTGACCGCGCAGGTCCGCGAAGGCCACCCGGCCGGCAAACGCCATGTCCCACGGCTTGTGGGCGAGCAGGGCGCCGCTGCCGGCATCCACCGCGGTCACGATGAACGGCGCCGACGCGCCGCGCGAGGTGCCCAGCACCCATTCGGCATAGGCCGTGACCGTCAGGCGCCGGGCCTTGCCCGAGGTGTTGCGCAGGGTGAGGCGCGAGATCTTGACGGGGTCCTCGCCGGGCACGTACTGCAGCAACTCCAGCCCCAGGCCGCGCGCCGCGTGCGCGAACCTGCTGTAGCCGTGGCCATGGCGCGCTTCGTACAGGCCATCGTCGCCCAGCGGCTGCGCCGTGGCGGTCCACGCTTCGCCCGTGGCTTCGTCGTGCACGTAGATCGCTTCTCCGGACGGATCGCTCACCGGGTCGTTGGACCACGGGGTCAGCTGGTTCTCGCGGCTGTTGGTGCACCAGGTGCAGGTACTGCCGCGCTCGGACACCTGGAACCCGAACCCCGGGTTGGCGATGACGTTGATCCAGGGCGCCGGGGTGGCCTGGCCCGGGCCCAGCCGCACGACATATTCCCGCCCGTCCAGGGCGAATCCGCCCAGGCCGTTGAAGAACTCCAGGTCGTCGGATGCCGCTGGGGCGGGTGCCGCGCCAGGCGCCAGCGGGGAGGGCGGCGGCACCCAGGCCGGCCGGGCGGGGGGCTGGTCTTAC
>NZ_BAAJYT010000610.1:0-771 GCF_057541515.1 Acidovorax sp. KNOB132 | reverse complement strand
TTGTGCGCCAGCAGGCCGGCCAGCTCGCTCTGAAGGGGCTGCAGGTCGCGCCCCGTGGGCGCGGCCAGGTGCGCGGCCACATCGGGCCCGTCGCCCTGCGGCGCGCGCAGGGCGGCCAGCAGCGCTTCGAGGCGCCGAAGTGGCGCCAGCCCCACCCGCACCTGCAGCCAGGCCAGGCCCCCGGCGAGCACCATCAGCACCAGCCCGGCCACCACCAGGGTGTGGTCGATCTGGCGCATGCTGGTCTGCAGCTGGGCGGCGGGGCCGTAGACCGTGAGCGCCACCGGGGTGGGTGGCTGGCCCAGGGGGATCGGCAGCGTCAGCGACAACAGCGGCTCCTGCAGCGGCCCGGTCGCCAGGTGCAGCAGGGCCGAGCCCCGCACGGGTTCGGGGGCGGTGGGCAGGCGGTCCATGTCCCACAGCGAGCGCGAACGCAGCACCTGGCCACCCGCCTGGGCGCGCCAGTACCACCCGGCGTAGATGGCGCTGAATTCGTCCGCCCCCCCGGTGGCTTCGCGCAGTTCGCCATTGGGACCCTGCTGCAGCCGCACGCCCACGCGCTGGGCCTTCTCGCGCAGCACCTGCTCGAAGCCCCCCAGCAGGCTCTGGTGCATCTGCCCGCGCAGCCACAGGCCCCCGGAGGCCACCAGCAGCAGCATGGGGACCAGTGCGAGCAACGCGATGCGCGTGGCCATGGGCCACTGGGCCAGCGCCAGCGCCCATGCGGACAGCCCGCGCGCCGGCGGGGCCGGCGTGGGCGGCGTGTCCGGT
>NZ_BAAJYT010000609.1:0-777 GCF_057541515.1 Acidovorax sp. KNOB132 | reverse complement strand
GGCCGCCGCCGTGCGCGAGCGGCTGCGCAGCGCACGCGACGGTCTGCCCGGGCATGCCGCCGCGCTGGCGCAGCTGCAGGCCTGCGCGGACCGCTTCGACTTCGACGCCCTGGCCCACCTACTGCGAGAACCCGAACATGACGAACTCCCCTGACAGCGCGCAGGCCGCCGCCCCGCGCCGCGTCATCCTGGTGGTGGACGATGCACTGGACACCCTGCGCATGCTGTGCGATGCGCTGGCAGGCGAAGGCTATGCCGTGCTGGCCGCGCGCGATGCCGAAGAAGCCATCGAGCGCTTCGAGGTGACCGTGCCCGACGGCGTGCTGCTCGATGCGGTGATGCCCGGCACCGACGGCTTCGCGCTGTGCCGCCGCATCAAGGCCACACCGCCGTGGGCGCACGTGCCCATCGTCTTCATGACCGGGCTGTCGGAGACCGAGCAGATCCTGCGCGGCTTTGCCAGCGGCGGCGTGGACTATGTGGTCAAGCCCCTGCGCATTCCCGAGGTGATGGCCCGCCTGGCCACCCACGTGGCCAACGCGCAGGCCGCCCGGCTGGCGCGCGAGGCCGTGGACGTGGCGGGCCTGGGCGTGGTCGTGCTCGATGGCCAGGACCGCATCGCCTGGCGCTCGCCGCAGGCCACGCGCTGGCTGGAGGCCGCCTTCGGCGGGCACGACGACGCCACTGCGGGCGACCCCGCGCGCTGGCTGGCGCAGGCCCAGCGGCAGGGCGAAGCCAGCCACACCCCTGCCCGGCGGCTCCACGCTGCATGGCCCG
>NZ_BAAJYT010000608.1:0-781 GCF_057541515.1 Acidovorax sp. KNOB132 | reverse complement strand
TGCCATGCCCTGCAGCGCGGCCCGGTGGTGGGGGCCGCCGACCTGGGGCTGCAGCCATCGCCGACCCCGCCCGATGACCCCGGCCACAGCCACAGCCACCGCACCGGGTCGGGCGACGCCTTGCCCGCCGCCTGGCTGGAGGGATCGCTGCCGCAGGCCATCGAGCGGCTGGAGCGGCAGATGCTGGCACACGCGCTCGCGCAGGCCCAGGGCAACCGCTCGCTCGCCGCGCGGCGGTTGGGCATCCACCGCCAGTTGCTCTACAGCAAGCTCACGCAATACGGCATCGAATGACCGCAAGCCTGTCGCAAAAGCGGACAACCTGTCGCCATTCCACCCACTGCGCGCGCCCGCCATCGCACGCAAGTGGTTGATTCATAAGGAATCTGGCGTTGGCACGCGTCTTGAGTGAGAAAGCGCATCCCCACTCGAAAGGACGACTTTCATGACGCTCCACCCCTTGCTCCGCACCAGCCTGATGGCCGCCGCCCTTGCCGCCGCCAGCGCCCACGCGCAATTGCCCCCACCCCCGCCCGGCGGGCCGGGCCCCCTGGCCCAGGCCCCCGCGCCGAGCAGTCCGCGACCGCGAGCGGCCGGCTGCAGCGCTGGCTGCCCACCGAACGGCGAGGCGGACGGCCTGCTGCTGCAGGATGGCACGCAGATCGCCTTCCCGCCCCACCTGTCGGAGTCCCTCACCGCATGGCTGCGCCCCGGCGACCCGTTGGAGGTCACCGGCTGGCACCGTCCCGACGCGCCCGTGCTGCGCGCCGAGACCTTCCAG
>NZ_BAAJYT010000607.1:0-786 GCF_057541515.1 Acidovorax sp. KNOB132 | reverse complement strand
CACTGCGCCGCGCGCTGCCAGGCCTCGCGCCATTGCGCCCGCGTGCGCACCGGCGGCGACTGCCAGCGCAGCCACTGGTCGATGCCGTTCACGTTGCGCCGGGTCCAGGCCACGACCACCGGGCCTTCGTCGGGCTCGGCGCTGCTGCGGCGCGTCATGCGCAGCACCTGGCCGTCCCAGTCGAGCGGCTCGGTCTGGTCGATGGCCTGCAGCGCATCCAGGTCGGTGCCCCACTGGGCGAGCGCCGCCTGGATGACGAGCAGGCCGTCGGCCCGCTCCCGCGTCTGCTCCTGCGCGCGCACCATGCCGTCGAGCCCGCGCCAGCTCATGATCGCCAGGATCGCCATGATGGCGATGGCCACGAGCAGCTCGATCAGCGTGAAGCCGCGCGAAAGCCGGTTCGGGCGGCGCATGTCAGTACCTCCCCACGATGGTGGACAGGCGCAGCACGGAGTTCTGCCCGTCGGACACCTGGGCATCGACCCGGCGGAACTGGGGGTTGGGCGTGGGCCGCACGACCAGCGTGACGTCGTAGCGGCGCCCGGCCTGCTCGCAGGCCAGCGTGCTGTCGCCGATGGCCGGCATCTGGCGCGACAGGCGCACCTTCACGAGTTCGTTCTCGGCGCACAGGTGGGCCAGCAGCACGTCGGTCTGCCGCGCGGCATTGCGCGTGAGGGCCGACGTGGCCTGCAGCCCCGCCATGAGCGCGATCGCCACGATGGCCAGCGCCACCATCACCTCGACCAGCGTGAAGCCGCGCTCGCGGGGCCGGCGCGGCCCGCCGGG
>NZ_BAAJYT010000606.1:0-796 GCF_057541515.1 Acidovorax sp. KNOB132 | reverse complement strand
CACGCGCTGGCGCTCGCCGCCGGACAGCTCGGCCGGCCGGTGCTGCACCCGGCCGCCCAGCCCCACGGCGGTGAGCATCTCGACCGCCTGCGCCACGCAGTCGGCATACGGCATGCGGCGGATGCGCAGCGGCATGGCCACGTTGTCCTGCGCGCTGAACTCCGGCAGCAGGTGGTGGAACTGGTAGATGAACCCGAGGTGCTGGTTGCGCAGCTGGCCCTGCCGGTCGGCCGAGAGCGTGTCGAAGGCCTTGCCCTGCAGCTGCACGCTGCCGGCGGTGGGCGCATCCAGCCCGCCCAGCAGGTGCAGCAGCGTGCTCTTGCCGGAGCCCGAAGCGCCGACGATGGCGAGCGTCTCGCCGGCATGCACATCCAGGTCCACCCCTTGCAGCACGGTGACGTCCAGGCGGCCTTCGGTGAAGCGCTTGGTCAGGCCCCGGGCCTGCAGGACCACCGGCCCGCGGGCGGCGGCAGCGGCATGGGGCGCGGCGGCGCCGGGCGTGGACAGGTCATTCATAGCGCAGGGCCTCCGCGGGGCTCACGCGGCTCGCGCGCCAGCTGGGATAGAGCGTGGCCACAAAGGCCAGCACCAGGGAAATGATGCCGATGGGCACGATGTCGCTGCTTTGCGGCTCGCTCGGCATCTTGCTGATGAGGTAGATGTCCTTGGGCAGGAAGCTCGCGTTCAGCGCGTGCTCGATGGCCGGCACGATCACGTCGATGTTCACCGCGATCCCCAGGCCCAGCAGCAGGCCGGCCAGCGTGCCGATGACGCCCACCATCGCGCCCTGCACCAC
>NZ_BAAJYT010000605.1:0-796 GCF_057541515.1 Acidovorax sp. KNOB132 | reverse complement strand
CACCGTGGCCGCGGCCATCGCCAGAACCCGCCCGCGCCCCGGCGCGGAGCGCATGGGCTGCTGACGCCGGCCGCGCCCACCCCTTTTCCCGGGCGCGCCACCACATGGCGCGCCTTTTCCGACAGGCCCTAGCCCCCTTCGCATGGTCGATCCCGACGCTCCCTCCACCCTCAGCCCCTTCACCGCCGCCGATGGCGAAAACCTCGCGCTGCAGGACTGGCCGCTGCCGCACGCCGACGCGCGCGCCACCGTGCTGCTGGTGCATGGCCTGGGCGAGCACGTGGGCCGCTACGACCGGCTCGCCCGGCGGCTGAACGCCTGGGGTTTTGCCGTGCGCGGCTACGACCAGTACGGCCATGGCGAATCGGGCGGGCTGCGCGGCGCCCTCACGCCCCCGAACCGGCTGATGGTGGACCTGGCCGACATCGTCGATGCCACCCGGGCCCGCATGCCACCCGGCCAGCCGCTGGTGCTGCTGGGCCACAGCCTGGGCGGGCTGGTGGCCGCCAGCTTCGTGGCGCAGGCGCTGCGCCCCGTGGAGGCGCTGGTGCTTTCCTCTCCCGCGCTGGACCCGGGCCTGAGCTGGACGCAGAAATTCCTGGTGGCCACCCTGCCCCGCGTACTGCCGAACCTGCGCCTGGCCACCGGGATCGACCCCGCCCACCTGTCCCACGACCCCGCCGTCATCGCGGCCTACCGCGCCGACCCGCGCTGCCACGACCGCGTCGGTGCCGGGCTCGCGCGCTTCATCGCCTACACCGGCCCGGCGTCGTGGCCCGCGCCGCGCAGTGGAGCG
>NZ_BAAJYT010000604.1:0-800 GCF_057541515.1 Acidovorax sp. KNOB132 | reverse complement strand
CAAGCCCAGCTGGCGGCCAGCCATACCGCGCACAGCAGCGCCGTCACGGCAAAGAGCTGCGGCGTGCCGGCCCACTTGGCCAGCGCGCCGCCCAGGGCTCCCCCGGCGAACAGGCCCAGCGACTGCAGCGTGTTGTAGGTGCCCAGGGCCGCGCCGCGCAGGTGCGGCGGCGCCATGCGCGAGACCAGGCTGGGCTGGCTGGCCTCCAGCGCGTTGAAGCCGCAAAAGAACACGAACAGCAGCAGCCCCAGCGCCCACAGCGCGGGCACGGCGCCAGCCGCGGCCACGCCGCCCAGGCCCAGCTGCACCAGCAGCACCAGTCCGATGGCGGTCAGCAGCGATTCGCGCAGGCGGCCGCGCCGCTCCAGCGCGAACAGCCCGCCCATCATGGCGAACGACAGCACCACGGCGGGCAGGTACACCTGCCAGTGCCCGGCCTTGGGCAGCCCCGCCTGCACCAGCAGCGCGGGCACGGCGACCCACATGGCCATCTGCACCGTGTGGAGAACGAAAACGCCCAGGTTCAGCCGCAGCAGGTCGGCATGGCGCCACACCTCGGCCAGGCGCCCGCGCGGGGCGTCGGCATGGCGCGCGGGCTCGGGCGGCACCACCCACAGCACCACGGCGATGCCGCCCAGCGCCAGCGCGCAGGTCAGCCCCGAACAGGCCCGCCAGGCCGATGTGCGCGGCCAGCACGGGGGCCGCGACGAGCGCCACGGCGAACATCAGCCCGATGCTGCCGCCCACCAGTGCCATGGCCTTGGTGCGCACGGCATCGCGCGTCTGGTCGGCCAGCAGCG
>NZ_BAAJYT010000603.1:0-802 GCF_057541515.1 Acidovorax sp. KNOB132 | reverse complement strand
GGCCGCCCGCGCGCTCATGCCGTGGCCCCTGCGGCGGCAGGTGCTTCGCCGGCAAAGAGCGGCAGCGTGCCGGGGCCGAGCCCTCCACTGGCGACCGGCACCGCGCCTTCGCGCTGCAGCAGCCAGGCCTTGCGCGGCAATCCACCGGCATAGCCCGTCAGGCTGCCCGCCGAGCCCACCACGCGGTGGCACGGCACGATCACGCTCACCGGGTTGCGGCCCACCGCCGCGCCCACGGCGCGCACGGCCAGCGGCCGCTCCAGCAGGCGGCTCAGGGCACCGTAGCTGGTGGTGGCGCCGCAGGGAATGCCCAGCAGCGCCTGCCACACGGCCTGCTGGAACGGCGTGCCGCCCGACAGGTCCAGCGGCAGGTCGAAGCGGGTGCGCCGGCCGTCCAGGTATTCGTGGAACTGGGCCGTGGCCCGCCGCAGCAGCGGGTGGGCGTCGTCCACGGGCCAGGCGCCGGGGCCGTCGAGAAACGCCTCGGGCTGGTGGCGCTGGCCGTCGAACCACAGGCCCGACAAGCCCAGCGGCGAGGCGGACAGGCGCACGTCGCCCAACGGGGTGGGCGTGCGGCTTTGCACGGTGAGGGGATGGAACTGCATGATCAAATCCAAGGTAAAAAGTGGCTCCAGCACAATGAATGCGCCGGCATATTGCTATGTTTTTGGTAGTAATTGCGGGGTGGGCGCCCCCGATGCCGTGGGCGTGCCCCCCAGCGTCCACGCCCGGATCACCGCATAGCTGCGCCACGGCCGCCACGCTTGCGACGCGGCCGTGGCCGCCTGGGCCGCGCGCGGCC
>NZ_BAAJYT010000602.1:0-819 GCF_057541515.1 Acidovorax sp. KNOB132 | reverse complement strand
CGTGCCCGCCGACCCTGCCGCGACGGCCGATGCCGCCCGCCGGCTGACCCGCGCGCTGCCCGGCACGCTCGCGGACATGCGCCACTCGCCGCTACAAAGATGTGAGCAGCTTGCGCAGGCCCTGATGGCGCTGAAGGCCGATTCGGCCAGCGAGCCCGATGCCCGCCTCGCCGAGATGGATTTCGGCACCTGGGAAGGCCGCGCCTGGGACGCCATTGCCCGGGCCGACATCGATGCGTGGACGTCGGATTTCGGCGCCCCCCGCGCCAGCGGCGGCGACAGCCTGGCCGCGATGCTGCTGCGCGTGGATGCGGCACTGTCCGAGGCACGCCAGTTGTCCCACGACCGGGGTGGCGATGTGCTGTGGATCACCCATGCGGGAGTAGCGCGCTGCGTACAGTGGCTGCAGGCCCGGCCCGGGCGCCTGCCGCGGGCCGACGAATGGCCGGTGGCCGCACCGGCCTATGGGGAATGGACCACGGTGCCGCTGGACGCGCCAACGCACTGAACGCGTCGGAGACAGCGGCTTTCGCCCCACCTGAAACAGATGTCTTTCTTTGTGCCGCACACCCCGCGTGCGGCCACCGAACCGCTACCGCTTGTCCGGAATTTCCAGCGTGACCGTGGCCGCACTGTCGTGCGACGGCCCCAGCCGCGCCTGGCGGCGGCCCAGGGCCTGCAGCACCAGCCCTTCGGCCACCGTGGCCCCGACGCGAAACGGCTTGGCCGGCTGGTTGTCCACGGCGATCAAGGCCGCGCCGCCACCGCTGGACGTGCCCGCCAGCACGCCCACCAGCGCGAACCGGCTGGGTTCGCGCA
>NZ_BAAJYT010000601.1:0-820 GCF_057541515.1 Acidovorax sp. KNOB132 | reverse complement strand
CGCGCACGACCTCCCACGCGCGCTGCAGCGCGGACTGCCACCAGGGGCTGGGTGCGGCGGGCGACGCGGCGGCGTCGCCCGCGGACACCTGGGCATTCATGCGGCGCGTGGCCGCGGCCTGGGCGACGGCGTTCTGCAGGGGCAGCTCGTCCACTTGCCGCACCAGATCGTCGAGCCGCGCGAGCAGGCCGGCGGTGTCGGTCACCTGGGCGGCGCCGATGCGCTCCAGGTCGCGGCCGATGGCACGCGACAGGGGCGCGAGGCGAGGCTGGGCTGCACGTTCGATGCGCTGGTTGGCGCTCTTGAGGGCGGCCACCAGCGGCTCCAGGCTGCCGGTCAGCTGGGCCTGCTGCTGGGCCAGGCGGATGCCGGATTCGATGTCCACCACCAAGTTCTCGTCGCGCGAGCGCGACAGGCTCTGCATCAGCTCCTCGAGCTGGGCGCGCTGCAGGGCCACTTCGCTCACGCGGGTTTCGTTCACGGTGAGCCGAGCGGCGGTTTCGCGCGAGACGTCCAGTGCCTGGTGGGCGAGGGTGCGGGCTTCGATGGCCTGGGTGCCGGAGTCGGCGGTCTGTCGCGCCAGCTGCTCCTGGATGGTGTTCAGGCGCTGCCACAGCAACACGCTGCCCAGCAGGCCGGCCGCGGCCACGAACCCCAGGGCCCAGAGCGCGTAGCGGTTGCCGCTGGCGCCTTTCGCGGGCGCTGCGGGCACGGCTGCACCGGAGGGCGGGGCGGCCAGCGGTGGGGCGGCGGGGGCGGAAGCGGGCTCAAAACTCATGGGTGCGATTCTATCGAGGCGACCACGGTCGTCCAGGGCGGG
>NZ_BAAJYT010000600.1:0-826 GCF_057541515.1 Acidovorax sp. KNOB132 | reverse complement strand
TCCCAGCGCAGCATGCATTCCGGCCGGTGGTCCGCCTGCAGCACGGCCACCTCCACCTGCTGCGCCCCGAGCCGGGCCGAGACCCGCTCCACCCACTGGTGCCAGGGCTCGCCCTGCGCGCGCCGTGCGTCTTCGGGGCTGGGCGGCAGCAGGCTGGCGCTGGCCTCGGCCCAGGGACGGGTTTCGGTGCCGCTCAGGGTGATCCGGTTCACCGGCGCGGCCAGGCGCTGGCGGCCCAGGTGCTCGGCGAGCAGGCGGCGCAGATGGGCCAGGTCCTGCGTAGGCTCGGCCGTGCGCACCGTCAGGCTTTGCTGGGCTGGCAGGTCCACGCCGTCGATGCGGCGCAGGTCGTGGCGCCAGGCCAGCTCCAGCGCCAGCACGCCCTGCTGGCGCGCCTGCAGCCAGCCGTGCAGCACCCCGAGCAGCCGGTTGGCGGACCACAGCAAGGTGCCGGCCGATTCGGCCAGCGCGGGCAGCTCGGCCGACAGCGAAAAGCGCTCGGGCAGCTCGATCCAGGGCAAGGGATGGGGCACGTCGCCAAAGGCCTGGTCCAGCGCCCGCAGGGCATCGGCCCCGAATCGGCGGGCCACGCCCGCCCGCGGCAAGGCCCGCAGCGCGCCCAGCGTGCGGCAGCCCATGCGCTCCAGGCTGGCGGCGTGCGGGCGCAGGGCCGCCAGGGTGCGCAGGGGCAGGTCGTGCGGCAATCGGCGCGGCGGGCGATGCGGAGGGTCGGCCTCGGCCAGCCGCAGCAGGGCCAGGGCTTCGAAGGCCGTGGCGCCTTGGGCCAGTGCCGGGTCGCCGCCGGAGGGCTGCGGCAGGCGGCGGG
>NZ_BAAJYT010000599.1:0-826 GCF_057541515.1 Acidovorax sp. KNOB132 | reverse complement strand
TCACCCCGCCGCTGCCGCCGCACGCCCCCGCGCGCGGCCCCCTGGCCGCTGTCCGCCCTGCAGCGGCGCTGGCAGCGCTGGTGGCAGTCGCGCATCAAGCGCACCGACACCGTCACGCTCACCCAGCGCAACGTGTACATCCTGCCCACGGGCGCGGGCTGGATGCTGGCGCTCACGCTGCTGGTACTGCTGGTGGCGTCCATCAACTTCCAGCTGAACCTGGGCTACCTGCTCACCTTCCTGCTCGCCGGTAGCGCGGTGGTGGGCATCCACATCTGCCACGGCACGCTGCGCGGCCTCACCCTGCACCTGGTGGCGCCGGAGCCGCAGTTCCTGGGCACCAGCACCGCGCTGGAGGTGCAGCTGAGCCACACGCGGCGCACCGCGCGCCACGGCATCGCGGTGGCGGTGCACGGCGCGGGCACGGACACCAAATGGGTCTGGACCGACGTGCCCGCCGAGGGCTCGGCCAGCGTGCAGGTGGCCTACCAGCCGCTGCGGCGCGGGCTGCACGACGCGCCCACGCTCACGGCCGAGACGCGCTTTCCGCTGGGCACCTTCCGCGTCTGGACCCTCTGGCGGCCCGCGGCGCAGGTGCTGGTGTATCCCCAGCCCGAGGTGCCGCCACCGCCGCTGCCCGCGGGCGAGCCGCGCTCGGGCGGCGCGGGCAGCACGCCCACGCAGGGCATTGGCGAGTTCGACGGCGTGCGGGCCTACCGCCGGGGCGACCCGCTCAAGCTGGTGGTCTGGAAGAAGGCCGCCAAGTCGCTGGCCACCGGCACCGACGACCTGGTGAGCCGCGACGCCCAGCAGGCCCAGCGGCAGG
>NZ_BAAJYT010000598.1:0-830 GCF_057541515.1 Acidovorax sp. KNOB132 | reverse complement strand
GTGCGCGCCAAGGCCCGCTGGCTGCCCGCCGACACGCAGGTGCTGCCCCACCGCCACCCGTGGGTGCAAGTGGCGATCTCGACCACGGGGGTGATCCGCCTCACCGCGGCGCAGGGCACCTACATCGTGCCGCCCTCGCGCGCGCTGTGGATTCCGCCCGGCGTGGAGCATGCCGTGACCATGGTGCAGGACGCCGACCTGCGCACGCTGTACTTCCACCAGCCGCGCGGGCGCTGCGGGCCGGGCGTGCCCATCGGCGCGGCGCGCGCGGACGACGCGGCCTGGCGCCAGTGCCGCGTGCTGGAGGTGTCGCCCTGCTGCGCCGCCCCTGGTGTGCGAGATGCCCTTCGAGCCCGACGACAGCGCCACGCCCCCCGACGCCCGAGCTGCTGCGGCGCGAGCGCCACCTGAGCGCCCTGATCTGCGAGGAACTGCGCCGCGCCGCCGCCCTGCGCCTGGGCGTGGACCTGCCGCGCGACAAGCGCCTGCTGCACCTGTGCGAGGCCGTGCTGGCCGACCCCACGCGCCACGAGGCCCTGGAGGACTGGGCGCGCGACACCGGGGCCAGCCCGCGCACCGTGGCGCGGCTGTTCCGCGCCGAGCTGGGCAGCACCTTCACGCAGTGGCGCCAGCAGGTGATCCTGGCCAAGGCGGTGGCGCTGGCTGCCGAGCGCCTGCCCGTGGGGCAGATCGCGGCCGAACTGGGCTACAGCGCCAGCGCCTTCAGCGCCATGGTGCGGCGGGCGGTGGGCATGCCCCCGGCCCGCTTCCTGGGCCTGCAGTCGCCCGCGGGCCTGGGCCCGGGGTAGCCCAGGATGCTCCAGTCCATG
>NZ_BAAJYT010000597.1:0-862 GCF_057541515.1 Acidovorax sp. KNOB132 | reverse complement strand
CCCGGCCGGGCCGCGCCGGCCGTCCCGGCGCCGAAGCGCTCGGCATAGGCCTGCGGGCTCACGGCCCGGTGCTTGTGGAAGGCGCGCCGCAGCGTCTCGGGGTGCTGGAACCCGCACAGCCGCGCCACGGTGGAAACCGAGGCCTGCGCCTGGGCCAGCAAGGCCGATGCCGCCTCCACCCGCACCCGCTCCACGTAGCGCGCGGGCGTGGTGCCCAGTTCGCGCTGGAACACGCGGGTCAGGGTGCGCGGCGGCATGCAGGCGCGGGCGGCCAGGGCGTCCAGCGACAGGTCGCCGCCCAGGTGGCCGGGAATCCATTCCAGCAGCGGCGTGAGGCGGGGCGCGTGCGCCGCATCGGGCGCCAGCAGGGGGGCTGAACTGCGCCTGCCCGCCCGGGCGGCGCAAGTACATCACCAGGCGCCGCGCCACGGCCAGCGCCATGGCGCGGCCCAGGTCGTGCTCCACCAGCGCCAGGGCCAGGTCGATGCCCGCCGTCACCCCGGCCGAGGTGAAGACGTGGCAGTCGCCGTCGATGCCGCCCGGGTCGTAGGTGTGCAGCCGGTCGCCCGCCACCCGCACCTGCGGATGGCCCTGGCGCAGGCCGTCCACGCTGTCCCAGTGGGTGGTGGCGGGCCGCCCGTCCAGCAGGCCGGCGCGGGCCAGCAGCAGCGCGCCCGAGCACACCGATCCCACGCGCCGGGCGGTGCGCTCGGCCTGCCGCAGCCAGTCGTGCAGGGCGGTGTCGTCCAGCTGGGCGTCCACGCCCATGCCGCCGGGCACGAGCAGGGTGTCCAGGCCGGCGAGCGCCACGTCGCGGCGGGCCGTGTCGGCCACCACGGCGAAGCCGGCGGAGCACGCCACG
>NZ_BAAJYT010000596.1:0-864 GCF_057541515.1 Acidovorax sp. KNOB132 | reverse complement strand
TGCCGGTCGCACCGGTGGCGCCGGCCGGGCCCGTAGCGCCCGTGGCACCTGTCGCGCCGGTGGCCCCCACCACGCCCGCACAGTTGCCGAGGGCGCCCCCGGGGCCATGGCACACCGGCGTAGCCTGCGATGGCGCAGACGCCAGTCCGGGCACCGTAACGGCGCCTGACGCCTCGTCCACGCGCAGGCGGATCTGGGTTTTGTCGGTGTTGGTCACCGTGAAACCGCCATTGGGCGGCGGTGCAAGCACGATGTCCGCCGCCATTACTGCATGGCAGTGCAGGGCCCCAGCCACCAGGGCCGCGATCAGGTGTTTGCGTTGCGGAGGAAGAAAGGACATGGGCACCCCGTGATAACCGGCGGAGTGTAAGGAAAAGTCCTAAATTTTTGCCGTTTTGTAATGACTCCGATAGTTTTTATTTTGGTGTTCCGCGATGCAACATCCTTTAAGGGGGGTGGCACAGGGTTTACCCGGTGACGTACCAGTGATTGTCCACACGCGCCTTGACCAGGCTGCTGCGGTGGAGATGGGGCTGCGGTGCGGCGCCGCGGACGTCTTCGAGGGTGTGGTCCAGCCCGGCAGCCCACAGTGCGGTGCCGTTCACAGCGAGTGCGCAGACCTCGGGCAGCGCCACCAGGCGCTGCCAGTCCCCCTGGGGGCTGAAAGTGGCGATGCCCTGGGCGCGCGGGCAACTCACGGCCCATCCCTCGGGGGTGGCGGCGATGCTGCCGCCATACCCCCGCAAACCGCCCTGTGGGCCGCCGGGCCCCTGCGCGGGGACGGGCGCGGCGGCCCGCAGCGCCTTGCCATCGAAGAGCGCCAGCACGGGGGCCGCCTCCCGGTCCGGCTGGCCGTCGTGCTCG
>NZ_BAAJYT010000595.1:0-869 GCF_057541515.1 Acidovorax sp. KNOB132 | reverse complement strand
AGCAGGTGGCGGCCACGCAGGAGCGCATGCACGAGGCGGCCGACGCCGGTGCCGAACTGGCGCGCCGCATGGCCCGCGTCGGCAACTGGAGCCGGCTGCAGCAGGCCCGCGAACAGGCGCTGTGGGCCGACAGCGCCGCCCAGCTGGCCCGCGCGCGGCTGGACGCCGCCACCGAGCGCGAGCAGCTGTCGCGGCTGATGGGCTTGTGGGGACCGGATGCGCACTACACGCTGCCCGACCGGCTGCCCGACCTGCCGGCAGAGCCCGAGGCCAGCGAAGGCATCGAGGCCCGGGCCCTGCGCGAACGGCTGGACGTGCGCGCCGCGCGGCTGGAGCTGGACCGCGTGGCCGACACCGAAGGCTTTGCCGGCGTGGCCCCCTGGGCCGGCGGGATCGGCCTGGCCTACACCCGCAACACCACGACCGAGCAGGACACCGGCCATGCCGACGTCAAGCGCGGCTGGGAGGTGGAACTGGCCGTGCCCCTGTTCGACTGGGGCGGCGCCGCACGCTCCCAGGCCCGGGGCCGCACGCTGCAGAGCGCGGCGCAGCTGCAGGATGTGGCCCTGCGCGCCCGCAGCGAGGCGCGCACCGCCTGGCTGGGCTACCGCACCGCCTACGACCTGGCGCGCCAGCAGCGCGACGCGGTCGTGCCGCTGCGCCGCTTCATCAGCGAGGAAACCACCCTACGCTACAACGGCATGCTCGCCAGCGTCTGGCAGATGCTCGCCGAGGCGCGGGCCAGCAGCCAGGCCGTGGCCGATGCGCTGCAGGCCCAGCGCGACTTCTGGCTCGCCGAGGCCGACCTGCAACGGGCCCTGGCCGGCACCTCGGGCGGTGCGTCCAGCGCCGTCGCATCCGCCGCCCTG
>NZ_BAAJYT010000594.1:0-871 GCF_057541515.1 Acidovorax sp. KNOB132 | reverse complement strand
GTCGCCGGCGGCGGCATCGGCGGCCTCACGGCCGCGCTGGCCCTGGCGGCGCAAGGCCACCGCATCACCGTGTGCGAGGCGTCCGCGCACCTGAAGCCGCTCGGCGTCGGCATCAACCTGCTGCCGCACGCCGTGGCGGTGCTCGATGGCCTGGGGCTGCTGCCCGCGCTGCGCACGATGGGGGTGGAGACCGCGGCGCTGGTCTTCGCCAACCGCCACGGCCAGCCGATCTACGAAGACCGGCGCGGCGTGGCCGCGGGCTACAGCCATCCGCAGCTGAGCGTGCACCGCGGGCAGCTGCAGATGTTCCTGTGGGACGAGGCGGCGCGGCGCCTCGGCGCGGCGGCGATGCGCAGCGGCGCCCGCGTCACCGGCAGCACGCAGGACGACGCCGGCGCCACCGCCCACATCGCCCATGCCGATGGCCGCACCGAGGCGCTGCCCTGCGACCTGCTGATCGGCGCGGACGGCATCCATTCGGCGCTGCGGCGCCAGTTTTTCCCCGATGAAGGCGCGCCGTGCTGGAACGGCATGATGATGTGGCGCGGCACCACGGTCGCGCGGCCTTTCCTGGACGGGCGCACCATGGTGCAGGCCGGCCACCGCCGGGCGAAGTTCGTGGTCTACCCGATCGCGCCGCCGGCGGCGGACGGCACGCAGCTCATCAACTGGGTGGCCGACCGCCGCCTGCGCGAGGACGGCTTCGGCGGCGGGCTCCGGGCGCCCGACCGCGCCGACTGGAGCCGGCCCGGCGCGGTGGACGACCTGCTGCCCACCTTCGGCGCGTGGCGCTTCGACTGGCTGGACGTGCCCGGCGTGATCCGCGCGGCCACGCAGATCCTGGAGTGGCCCATGGTGGACCGCGACCCCC
>NZ_BAAJYT010000593.1:0-875 GCF_057541515.1 Acidovorax sp. KNOB132 | reverse complement strand
CGGCTGTCGGCCGGCATCGACCGGGCCACGCGGCTGGTGGAGCAGCTGCTGGCCCTGGCGCGGCAGGAATCCAGCGTGGCCGCCGGGGCCCCCGCACAGCCCGTGGTGCTGGCCGACCTGGCGCTGCAGGCCGTGGCCGATGCGGCGCCCGCCGCCCAGCAGCGCGGCATCGACCTGGGCCTGGCCCGGGCGGATGCCACCCCCATTGCGGGCCATGCCGAGGCCCTGCGCATCCTGCTGCGCAACCTGGTGGACAACGCGGTCAAGTACACGCCCGACGGCGGCGTGGTGGACGTGCATGTGATCGCGGATGCGCCCGCGAACGGCGCGGAACCGGGCGGCGCCGTCACCCTGGTGGTGGACGACAGCGGCCCGGGCATCGGCGAAGGCGACCGCGAGCGCGTGCTGGGCCGGTTCTACCGCGCGCCGCAGGCGGCCGAGGGCGGTGCGCAGGTGCCGGGCAGCGGGCTGGGCCTGGCGATCGTGCAGTCCATCGCGCGCATGCACCAGGCGCAGGTTGCCCTGGAGGGCTCGCCGCGCCTGGGGGGCTTGCGGGTGTCGGTGCGGTTCGATGCGCTGGCGGGGGCCGCACCCTCCGCGCCGGCCCCGCAGGCGCCACCGGCCGGGGACGGCGCTTGACCGGCTTCGCCATCCTCTCGGGCCTGGGCCACGCGGTGTTCGTGGCGGTGGGCCTGCTGATCTATGTGATGGGCACGCGCATCGGGCGCCAGCGGCGCCACCCCTCCGCCGCGGTGGCCTGGGTGCTGGCCATCGTGGCCTTTCCGTACGTGGCGGTGCCGCTGTTCGTGCTGTTCGGCGCCCGCAAGTTCGCGCGGCCCCTGCGCCGCCCGCGCAAGGCGCAGCAGGAGACCGCC
>NZ_BAAJYT010000592.1:0-886 GCF_057541515.1 Acidovorax sp. KNOB132 | reverse complement strand
GCTGGCGCCGCAGGCGATGCGCGGCGCCAGGCCGGGCAGGCCGTACTGGGCCGGCGCGCGCGTGGCGGCCACCAGGCGCACGACGTACTGCAGCAGCGACGGGTCTACGTAGACCGTGCGGCACTCGGCCTGCAGCGCGGCGAGCTGGCCGGTGGTGGCCACGGCGGCCACCTGCACGGCGGGTGCGAGCGCGCGCTGGGCGATCACGAACTCTTCCTCTTCGCTTGGGTAGCCCACGAGCACCTTCATCATGAAGCGGTCCACCTGCGCTCGGGCAGCGCGTAGGTGCCCTCGGTCTCGATGGGGTTCTGCGTGGCCATCACCAGAAAGGGCTCGGGCACGCGGTGCGTCTCGCCCGCGATGGTCACCTGGCGCTCCTGCATCACCTCCAGCAGCGCGCTCTGCACCTTGGCGGGCGCGCGGTTGATCTCGTCGGCCAGCAGCAGGTTGGTGAACACGGGGCCGCGCGTGGTGCTGAACTCGCCCGTGCGCTGGTTGTACATGCGCGTGCCCACCAGGTCGGCGGGCACCAGGTCGGGCGTGAACTGGATGCGCTTGAACTGGCCCTGCACGGTGCTGGCCAGGGTCTTGACGGTGAGCGTCTTGGCCAGGCCGGGCACGCCCTCGACCAGCAGGTGGCCCTGCGACAGCATGGCCACCATCACGCGCTCCAGGAAGCGGTCCTGCCCGACCACGACGCGCTTGACCTCGTAGAGGATCTGCTCCATCAGCGTGGCGGTCTGCGGTGTGGCGTGTTCCATGGCTGTCCTTTTTGATGCGTTATCGAGGAGGCGGCAAGTGCAAAGGCCCATGCACTGGCGGGCGCTGTCCCTTCCGAAGGCCGCGGAGCAGGCCGCGCCAGCAGACGCCGCCCAAGGGCCGCCCC
>NZ_BAAJYT010000591.1:0-888 GCF_057541515.1 Acidovorax sp. KNOB132 | reverse complement strand
CGACACCGAGGCCCTTGCCGCCGCGCAGCGCTATGCCGCGCGCATCGCCCCCGGCGCGGCCCAGCGCGACCGCGAGCGCCTGCTGCCCTGGGACGCGCTGGACGATTTCGTCGCCACCGGCCTGTGGGCGATCACGGTGCCGCGCGAGTACGGCGGCCCGGGCGTATCGGCCGGCACGCTGGCCGAGGTCACGGCGCTGGTCAGCGCGGCCGACGGCTCCATCGGCCAGATTCCGCAGAACCATTTCTACGCACTGGAGGTGCTGCGCGTGGGCGGCACCGACGCGCAAAAGCGCTTCTTCTACGGCCGCGTGCTGGCGGGCGATCGCTTCGGCAATGCGCTGGCGGAGATCGGCCACCAGGACTTCCAGCGCCGCACCCGCCTGGTGCCGGATGGCGAGGGCTTTCGGGTGCAGGGGCGCAAGTTCTATTGCACCGGGGCGCTCTATGCGCACTGGATTCCCACGCTGGTCGTGGCCAGGGAAGACGGGCGCGATGTCACCTACCTCGCCTTCGTTCCACGCACCGCCGAGGGCGTGCACGTCACCGACGACTGGGACGGCTTCGGCCAGCGCGTGACGGGCAGCGGCTCGGTGCAGTTCGACGACGTGCGGGTCGAGGCCGAATGGGTCGTGCCGTTCCTCGCATCTTTCGAGCGGCCCACCCCCATCGGCCCGCTGGCGCAGATTCTCCACGCGGCCATCGACCTGGGGCTGGCGCGGGGGGGCCCTCGCGGCCACGCTGCCCTTCGTGCGCGAGCATGCCCGGCCCTGGATCGATGCGCGCGTGGAGCGCGCCGCCGACGACCCGCTGCTCATCCAGCAGGTGGGCGAGACCGCCGTGCGGCTGCGCGCGGCCGAGCCTGTGCGCCGCGCCGCGGCTTCGTCGA
>NZ_BAAJYT010000590.1:0-892 GCF_057541515.1 Acidovorax sp. KNOB132 | reverse complement strand
GGGTGGCCGCTGCACCGGCGCCCGCCCCGGCTCCGGCCCCCGCTCCCGCAGTGACGGGCAACACCGCTTCCAGCGCCGCCGCCGCGGCGGAACGGGAAGTGTCCGCTGCAGTGCACGCCTGGGCCAAGGCCTGGGAGAGCCAGGACATGAACGCCTATCTGGGCGCCTACGACAAGAACTACACGCCCAACGGCAAGCAAAGCCACGCCGCCTGGGAAAAAGAGCGCCGTGACCGCATCGTCGGCCGCGCCAAGATCAACGTCAGCGTGAACGACCTGCGCATTTCCGTGAACGGCAACAAGGCGCAGGCGCGCTTTCGCCAGGGCTACAGCTCCGGCAGCTACAGCGTGAACAGCCGCAAGACCCTGGACCTGGTGAACACCGGCGGCCAGTGGACCATCGTGCGCGAGGCCACCGGCGGTTGATGGCGATCGTTTCGGTGACGCGCTCCACCATCGCCTTCGGGATGCTCCCTTGCCCTCTGCTGGCGCACCGCGCCGCATTCATTTCCGCTTGAAGCCTCGCATGCCTGCGGGACGTTCCCCCTGGAGCCGCGGCATGGCGGCGGGCATGGTGCTGTCGTTGCTCGCGGCAGCCTGGCCCGCGCACGCCCAGGGCGACAAGCTGCGCGGCGTGGGCAAGAACGCGCGCACGGCGCCCGTGCGCATCGCCCCGCTCGCCGATGGGCAGGCGGAAAAGCGCCTCATGGAGGTCTATCGCCTCACCGGCGAAGGCAAGGGCCGCGAGGCCCTGGCCAAGGCCGAGAGCTTGGTGCGCGACCACCCCAACTTCCAGCTCGCGCAACTGGCGCTGGGCGATCTGCTGTCGGCCCGCACGCGGCCGCTGCGGCAGATGGGCGACGTGCCGGCGGCCAGGGCGATGCCCCCCCGCC
>NZ_BAAJYT010000589.1:0-893 GCF_057541515.1 Acidovorax sp. KNOB132 | reverse complement strand
GCCTGGCCGGCATGGACCTGCCCGCGCTGCCCGCTGCGGAGCCCGCGCGCATCGATTTCCTGTACGGCGCGGTGGCCTCGCGCGACTTCCCGGCGCTGGCCTGGCGCCGCGCCTACCAGGCCGAACTGCTGCGCCACCAGCACAGCCTGCGCTACATCCCGCCCGAAGGCGACGCCGCCCTGCGCCGCGCCATCCAGGGCTATCTGCGGCGCGCGCGCGGGCTGGCCTGCGATACCGCGCAGATCCTGGTGGTGCACGGCTCCCAGCAAGGCATCGACCTGTGCGCGCGCCTGCTGCTGGACGCGGGCGATGCCTTCGCGTTCGAAGAGCCCGGCTACCTCATGGCGCGCCGGTGCTTCGAGGCCACGGGCGCGGGCCTGTGGGCCGTGCCCGTGGACGCGCACGGCCTGGACACCGCGCAGCTGCCCGAGGACGGCCGCGTGCGCCTGGCCTATGTGACGCCTTCGCACCAGTTTCCCCTGGGCGGCGTGCTGCCCATCGGCCGGCGCATGGCGCTGCTGCAATGGGCGCAGCGCCATCGCGCGTGGATCGTCGAGGACGACTACGACGGCGAATTCCGCTACGGCCAGCGCCCCATCGACGCGCTGCAGTCCATCGACCCTGATGGCCGCGTGATCTACATGGGCACCTTCTCCAAGGCGCTGTCGCCGCAGTTGCGCCTGGGCTACCTCGTGCTGCCCACGGCCCTGGTGGCGGTGTTCCGCCAGGCCAAGCGCATGGCCGACCGGCATGCGCCGGTGCTGGAGCAGCGCACGCTGGCCGCGCTGATCGAAACCGGCGCGTACGAGCGCCACGTGCGGCGCACCCGGCGCGAGCACGAACGCCGCCGCGCCGCGCTGGCCGATGCCATCGCCCGCCACCTGCCGCCCACC
>NZ_BAAJYT010000588.1:0-905 GCF_057541515.1 Acidovorax sp. KNOB132 | reverse complement strand
ATTCCAGCCGCGCATCACGCTGCAGACGCTGGGCCGTGGCGACGGCCTGCTGGGCCTGCGGCCCCACGGGCCGATCGGCCCGCGCGGCGACCAGGTCACGCTGGCCCGCATCGACTGGACCTACCGCACACCGGATGGCGCCGCCTGGGAAACGCCCGCCCCCACCTCGGTGCTCAACAGCCGCCCGCCGGCCGTGCAGGAGCTGTACGACACCGGCGGCCCCGTGCTGCGCCTGCAGCGCGATGGGGCGGCCGAGGCGGACGCCATCGACCTCGTGCGCGACCTGGGCCTGCTGCCGGTGCCCGAAACGGCCTTGCAGTGGCGCGACCGTGCGGGTGCTCCCGTGCTGGGCCCTGTCTGGACGCTGCCGCAGGAGGCTGCCTTCGGCGACTTCTGGGCCGAGCAGGTGCCGCGCCTGCAGGCCCACGGCTGGGCCGTGTCGGTACTGCCTGGCTTCGCGCACGAGAGCGTTCCCGTGCAGCGCTGGACGCTGCGCCTCGATCCCGACACCGGCGAGCTGCTGGGCAAGGACCTCGCCGGCCCGCTCGGCCCGCGCGAACGCCCGGTGCAAAAGCTGCATCTGCCCGAACGCGAAGGGGCGTGGCTGCTGAGCCTGGGCATCGAGGTGGACGGCGAAACGCTGGACTTGGCGCCCCTGCTGGCCGATCTGCTCCGGCGCGAGCCGCGCTGGCTGAACGCCGCGCAGATGGCCGCCATCGACGACCACGCCACCGTCTCGCTGCGCGAGCCCGGCGGGCGGCGCATCGATGCGCCGGCGGCGCCGCTCAAGGCCATCGTCGGCGCGATGGTGGACTTGCTCACCGATCCGCTGCGCAACGCCGGCCGGCAGCGCCAGGACGGCGACCCGCTGCGCCTGGGGCCCTGGGAGATGCGGCGGCATCGAG
>NZ_BAAJYT010000587.1:0-908 GCF_057541515.1 Acidovorax sp. KNOB132 | reverse complement strand
CGGTGCCGTCCGCGCGCTGAAAGAGCGCGCCGCGCGGCGAGGGCTTCAGGCCGCCGCCGCGCCCGCCTGCGGCGCCGCGAGGTAGTTGTTCTTCACGCGCACGTAGTGCTCGGCCGAATACCGCAGGTACGCGATTTCCTGCGGTGTCAGCGCCCGCTGCCGCACGGCCGGGCGGCCCGTGTAGAGGTAGCCGCTCTCCAGCACCTTGCCGGGCGTGACCAGGCTGCCGGCGCCGAGCATCACGCGGTCGCCGACCACCGCGTCGTCCATCACGATGCTGCCCATGCCGATCAGGCACTCGTCCCCGATGGTGCAGCCGTGCAGGATCACCGAATGGCCCAGCGTGACGTGGCTGCCGATCACGAGCGGCGAGCCGTCCGGCTTGGCCGGATGGCGGTGCGACACGTGGCCCATGGCCAGGTCCTGCACGTTGGAGCATTCGCCCACCACGATGCGGTTCACGTCGCCGCGCAGCACCGCGTTGCACCACACCGAGCTGTCGCGCCCCAGGTGCACATCGCCGATCACCTGGGCCGAGGGGTGGAGGTAGACGCCGGCGTCCAGCGCGGGGGCGGTGTCGAGGTAGGGGGCGAGGGGCATGGGGAGCGGTCCGGAGAGAAAGGGGCGGGACATTGGCGTCGGCAGCGATCTTATGCAAGAACCCCGTGCGCCGCGGCGCTCACCGCAGCGGCGCGTCGCCCGGCGCCCCGAGCGGTGCCGGCCGCCACGGACTGCGCCCCGTCAGCTCCCCCACGATGGCCGCCTTCAGCGGGGCCAGCCGCCGGGCGCCCTGCAGCACCAGTTGCCGCACGGCGCGGGGCAGGGGGCGCGCGTCGGTGTACAGCCGCACGATGGCGTTGGTGCCTTCATAGATCGGCCAGGCGCGGCGGTGGTGCGCGCGGGCATAG
>NZ_BAAJYT010000586.1:0-911 GCF_057541515.1 Acidovorax sp. KNOB132 | reverse complement strand
CGGCCTCCGACCGGGAGGCCCGCCTGGCCGTTCTGGCGCGGCTGTGGGATGCGGCGCCGGCCCGGCGCTGGTGGGCGGCCAATGCCGCCGTCGCCGAACTGGAGACGACGCGGCCGGGCCTGGAATACGACGCCGAGGGCCTCAAGCACTGGCGCGAGCGGCTGCGCCAGGCGGGCGAGGCCGAGGAGCGGGCGTGGGAGGAGCTGTCCACCCCGCCGTACTTCAGCCGGGTGGCGCGGCACGATCTCTCGCCGTTCGAACTGAGCGAGGTGCAGTCCGAACTGGCCCGTTGCCGCCCGGTGGCGAAATGCTGGATCGTGTGCAAGGCCCTGCGGGAGTTTCCGCAGCGGCGGGCCTACCTCGTCTTCGTGCTCCTGCCGGCCATGGACGATGAGGACCGCTACCGGCTGTGCCGCTGGCTGGAGCGAAACCTCAGCCTGCCCGGGCCCGCGCTCGTGCTGTGGGCGGGGGAGTCGTCCACGCTGCAGGAGATCGAGCGCTCGGCCTTCGCGCCGGTGCTGTCGAGATAGCACCGGCGAGGGCCCCGGCGGGCCGGGGTGGCGCCAGTGGGACAATCGGGCGATGCACCCCAAAGCCCTTCTGGACGCCTGCGCTGAACTCGTCAGGCTGACCTTGACCCTCGAACACCCCGCCGACGCGGTGGTGTCCCGTTTTTTCCGTGACAACCGCTCCCTCGGCCCGCGCGAGCGCGCCACCCTTGCCGAGACTGCCTACACGGTGCTGCGCAAGAAGCTGCTGTTCGAGCAGCTCGCCCGTTCGGGCAGCGGCCCCAAGGAGCGGCGCCTGGCCATCCTCGGCTTCGCGCACAGCCAGGACGAGCAGGCCCGCCGCGCAGGCAATGCCTCCGGTGCGCGCGACTTCCTGCGCGGCGCGCTGAACGATCAGGAAAA
>NZ_BAAJYT010000585.1:0-912 GCF_057541515.1 Acidovorax sp. KNOB132 | reverse complement strand
TCATCCTCGACCTGCCGTCTTGCCACTTCGACGTCGCGCTGGGCAGCAAATTCGGTCACTGCATCGGCGATGGCATTGTCCAGGCAGCGGTTCAGCGTACGGAAATGGTCTACCGAAAATGGGGCGTCACGTTCAACGGCGAGATCAGTGATTGCCTGACACAGGTCGCCATAGTCATGGACAACTTGATCTACGGTGTAGCCGAGTGCAGCGTCGGCGGAGCGGGCGGGCACACCGTCGGCCTCGGGGGCGGGCTCACGCACGTGGGCGAGCGCACGGGCGATGCCGGATCGCCCCGGCTGCCCGCCTACACCACCATGCGGCTGCTGGCGCACTGGCAGGCAGGGCCCGCGCTGCGCCTGTCGCTGCAGGTGGACAACGCGTTCGACAAGCGCTATTACGCCAGCGCCTACAACCGCGTGTGGGTGGTGCCCGGCGCGCCGCGCCACGTCACGCTCACGGCCAGGCACACGTTCTGACCGCGGACTAACCGCCCCACAGGCACCACGCCAGCACAGCCAGCGCGGCCAGGGCGCCCCAGGTCGGGCGCGAGTGGCCCGTCAACGCGGGCCGCTGCGATCCGGGGGTGAAATGGCCCTGACGGACCCGCCAGGCCTGGGCGATCGCCTGGCCCACGGCCGTGGCGGCCTCGGTGCCGGCGATGCCGGGCGTGAGGTGCACGCGGCCCCCTTCGGGCACCGGCGCGTACAGCGCGAAGTAGGCCTCTTCGCTGGGGCCGCTGCCCGTGACCCGTTGCAGCGCGCGGACCAGGGCCTGGGTGGCCTCGCCCGGCACCACCCGCGCGTGCGACCACAGCCAGGAGCGGCGCTGCACGATCAGGCCGGCGTCCTGCACCGTCAGCGTCCAGCGCCGGGATGCGGCATGCAGCAACGCCACCGCCAGGGCCCACGA
>NZ_BAAJYT010000584.1:0-916 GCF_057541515.1 Acidovorax sp. KNOB132 | reverse complement strand
CAGGCCCAGGCCCGATCCGCCCAGGTCGCCGGTGGCGCGCGCGCGCGACGCCTCGGCGCGGTACAGGCGGTCGAACAGGCGCGGCAGGTCGTGCTCGGCCACGCCGGGCGCGGTGTCGTCGAACTGCAGCACGAGCGAGGGCGCGGGTCCGCTGCGCTCGGTCTGCGCCTGGATTTCCAGCCGGCCGCCAGGATCGGTGTAGCGCACGGTGTTTTCCAGCAGGTTCAGGAACACGCGGTGAAGCTGCTGCGCGTCGCCGCGCACCAGCGGCGGGGGCGACAGGCTGGCGAGCGCGGCCAGCCCGTGCGTGTCCACCGCAAGCTCGGCCTGGTCGAATCGCGGCTGCATGGAGGCCACGGCCTCGGCCAGCAGCGACAGCGGGTGCACGGGCACGAGCGCGGAGGGCGCGCTGCCCGCGGCGGCATCCAGGCTGGCGCGCAGGTCCCCCACCAGCTGGATGAGCCGCATCACCTGCCGGTGCAGGCGCAGCGCGGTCTTGTCGTCGAACGGGCGCACGCCGTCCTGCACCGCCTCGATCTCGGCGCGCATCGCCGCCAGCGGGGTGCGCAGCTCGTGCGCCACGTCGCCGATCCATTGCCGGCGCGAGGCTTCCATGCCGCCCAATTGCTCGGCCATGTCGTTGAAGGTGAGTGCCAGCCGGGCCAGTTCGTCGTCGCCGTGCACGGCCACGCGGGTGTCCAGCCGGCCCGCCGCCACGCCGCGCGCGCCGTCCACGAGCGCGCCGATGGGGGCGAGCCAGCGGCGGGCCAGCGCCCAGGACAGCAGCAGCGCGAGCGCCAGGCCGGCAATGCCGGTCCACACCACGAAGCCCAGTTGCCGGGCGATGAAGGCGCGGTCGGCCTCGGTCTCCATGTGCGAGGGCGGGCTCAGCACCAGCTCGCCGATGGGGGGTGCC
>NZ_BAAJYT010000583.1:0-925 GCF_057541515.1 Acidovorax sp. KNOB132 | reverse complement strand
GCACCTGGGCTGGATCGTGCCCAACCACGCGCTGCGCCGCACCGCCCACGCCGTGGCGTCGCAGCGGCCGGGCGTGCGCATCCTGGCCGGCGCGCAGGTGGCGCAGGTGTCCGTGGCGGCCGACCATGCGGCGGTGGAAACCATGCCGGCCGCTGGTGATGCAGGCGATCCGGCCGCGCCCCGCACGCGCCTGCAGGCCCGGCTGGTCGTGGCCGCCGACAGCCGGTTTTCCGCCACCCGCCGGCAACTGGGCATCGGCGCGCGCATGGCGGACTTCGGGCGCACCGTCATCGTCTGCCGCATGCGCCACGCAGCACCCCACCACGGCATCGCGCACGAGGCCTTCGGACACGACCGCACCCTGGCCGTGCTGCCGCTGCCGGACGACCCGGCGGACGGCGCGCCGCAGTGCTCCGTGGTCGTCACCACCGGCGCGGCCGAGGCGGCGGCCCTGATGGCGCAGGACGCCGCCACGTTCGCCGCGCAGGTGCAGGCCCAGTTCGCGGGCCGGCTCGGCGCGATGGCGCTGGTGGGCGAGCGCCACGCCTACCCGCTGGTCGCCACCTATGCGGACCGCTTCGCCGGGCACCGCTGCGCGCTGCTGGGCGATGCCGCCGTGGGCATGCACCCGGTGACCGCCCATGGCTACAACCTGGGCCTGGCCGGCGTGGAGCGCCTGGCGCGCGCCCTCGCCGATGCCCGGCAGCGCGGCCAGGACATCGGCAGCGCCGACGCGCTGCGGCCCTATGCCCGCGCGCACCACCGCCGCGCCTGGCCGATCTATGAAGGCACCAACGCCATCGTGCGGCTGTACACCGACGCGCGCCCCCTGCCCCGCGCCGTGCGGCAACTGGTGCTGCAGGGCGCCCGGCGGCTGGCCCCGCTGAAGGCGGCCATCGTGGGGGAGCTGACGGGGCGCAGTCCG
>NZ_BAAJYT010000582.1:0-929 GCF_057541515.1 Acidovorax sp. KNOB132 | reverse complement strand
CCAGCACAATCAACACTAGGGCATATCGCTATATTTTTAATAGCAAATCTCATGATGCATCCCCTGTGTCGGCCACCGGGCCGGCCGGGCGCAGCGCGGCGCCCAGGGCACGCACCTCGTCGGCGGTGTCCACGTCCAGCGCGCGGCGGGCGAGGTCCTGCAGTTCGGCCAGGGAATGGCGGCGCAGCAGCGCCTTGACGCTGCCGATGTCGCCGCTGCTCATGCTCAGCTCCTGCACGCCCAGGCCGGCCAGCAGCGCCGCGCCCAGCGGCTCGCCCGCCAGTCCGCCGCACACGCCCACCCAGCGCCCATGGGCCCGGGCGCCGGCAATGGTGCGTTCGATGAGCCGCAGCACCGAAGGGTGCAGGCTGTCGGCCATGCCGGCCAGCTCCGGGTGCTGCCGGTCCACCGCCAGCGCGTACTGCGTGAGGTCGTTGGTGCCGATGGAGAAGAAATCCACGTGCGCCGCCAGCCGGTCGGCCATCAGCGCGGCCGAGGGCACCTCGATCATGATGCCCACGGGCACCTGGGGCGCGTCCAGCTCGCGGCGCACCGCCTCCATGCGCTGGCGCAGCTGGTGCACCTCTTCCACGGTGCTGATCATCGGGAACATGACCGACAGCGGGCCGTGCCGCGCCGCGCGGTACAGCGCCCGCAGCTGCGGCACCAGCAGGTCGTCGCGGCGCAGGCACAGCCGCGCGCCGCGCAGGCCGAGAAAGGGGTTGTCCTCCACCGGCAGGTCCAGATGCGGCACCTGCTTGTCGCCGCCGATGTCCAGCGTGCGCACGATCAGCGGGCGGCCGTCCAGGGCCTCGACCATGGCGCGGTACACGGCGTACTGGTCGTCCTCGTCGGGCACCACGTCGCGCTCCAGGAACAGAAATTCGGTGCGCATCAGGCCCACGCCCTCAGCCCCCGCCGCCAGCGCG
>NZ_BAAJYT010000581.1:0-934 GCF_057541515.1 Acidovorax sp. KNOB132 | reverse complement strand
GGCGGGTCGATGCGGGCCGGAAAGCCGGGGCGGCGCTGGGTCATCGGGCAGGGGCCGGCGTGGTAGCGGCGGGCGCGTCGGGCACCAGGCGCGCCGCGGTCTGCGTCCAGTAGCCCAGGCCTTCGTGGTCGGTCAGGTCCACCTTCAAAGGGGTGATGGCCACATGGCCTTGGGCCGTGGCATGGAAGTCCGTGCCCTCGGCGTCGTCCTTGGCCGCGCCCGCGCCGCCGATCCAGTACATGACCTCCCCGCGCGGGCTCTGCTGCTCGATGACGCGCTCGGCCGCATGGCGGCGGCCCAGGCGGCACAGCCGCAGGGGCCGCAGTGCATCGAACGGCAGGTTGGGAATGTTCACGTTGAGGAGCCAGGGCGCCTCGCCCACCAGGTTCTGCGCCTGCATCTGCTCGACGATCTCGCGCGCCTTGCGGGCGGCGGATTCGATCTCGCCCCAGCCCTTGTCCACCTGCGAGAACGCGATGGCCGGAATGCCGAAGAGGTAGCCCTCCATCGCGGCGCCCACGGTGCCGGAATAGATGGTGTCGTCGCCCATGTTGGCGCCGTTGTTGATGCCCGAGACGACCAGATCGGGTCGGTAGCCGAGCAGGCCGGTGAGCGCGATGTGCACGCAGTCCGCCGGGGTGCCGTTCACGTACCGGAAGCCGTTGGCCGCCTGGTGCACGTACAGCGGCGAATGCAGCGTGAGCGCATTGGACTTGGCGCTGTTGTTGTGTTCGGGCGCCACCACCTCGACGTCCGCGATGGTCTTGAGCGCATCGTGCAGGGCCACGATGCCGGGTGCCTGGTAGCCGTCGTCGTTGGAAATGAGGATCTTCATGGGTGGCAGGAAGCAGGGTGCGAGCGATTGTAGGCCGCGTCCGACACGGCCCGGCCGGGCCGCATCCTGGGCGCCCGCCCCCGCCCCCGCCCCCGCCCC
>NZ_BAAJYT010000580.1:0-952 GCF_057541515.1 Acidovorax sp. KNOB132 | reverse complement strand
CGGCCCCCGGCCGCTGGGCACGGCGCCGCCTGGCGCTGCGCGTGGCGCGCGAAGACATCCTCTACTTCGATGCCTTTCCCCCGGCCTTGCTGGCCCAGCCGCTGATGCCGACCGGATCGAAGGCCGCCTGGGGCCGCCTGTGCGAGGCGCTGCAGGCCTGCGGCGTGGCCGCCCGCATCTACGGCAGCCACGGCTGGCAGCTCATCACCGGGCTGGACCACCTGCGCAGCGGCTCCGATGCCGACCTGTGCATCGGCGTGGCCAGCCCCGCGCAGGCCGATGCCGCCGCCGCCTGCCTGCACGCCTTCCCGAAGGCGCAGCCCCGGCTCGACGGGGAACTGCTGTTCGCCAATGGCGCCGCCGTGGCCTGGCGCGAGTGGAGCGCCTGGCGTGCAGGCCGCGGCAAAGCCGTGATGGTCAAGCGCCTGGCTGGCGCCGCGCTGGCGCAAGCCCCCTTCTGGCCGGCCACGGAACCGGCAGAGGAACCGGCTGCAGAGGAGCCGCTGCCATGACCGCCAACGCACGGCGCCGGTCTGCGAGCGACCCGCGCCCGGACCCGGCCCCGCAGGCCATCGGCCGCGCCGCCACGCTGTCGCTCTACGACGAACTGGCCTTGTCGCCCAAGCCCGGGCTGGTGACCCTTACTGACAACGGCAGCCACACCGACATGGATGCCCGCACCTTCATGCGCAGCCTGTTCGCGCTGCGCGTCTATTTCGTGCGCATCGCCGCGCTGGGCCATGCCGGCGAAGGGTTCCCGGCGCTGGAGCGCTGCGGCATCGAGGCCGAAGCGCGCATGGTGGCGGCCACCGGTGGCGTCAACACCCACCGGGGTGCGATCTTCACGCTGGGCCTGCTGTGCGCCGCGGCGGGGGCCCTGGCGCGCGAAGGCACACCCCTGCAGCCCGCCGCGCTGAGCGAGGCACTGCGCCGCCACTGGGGCGCGGCGCTG
>NZ_BAAJYT010000579.1:0-960 GCF_057541515.1 Acidovorax sp. KNOB132 | reverse complement strand
CAGCGTGCGCACGGCGGCCAGGTAGTAAGCCTTGGCCTGTTCCGGGTCGGGCGTGACCTGACGCGCCAGCATGTACAGCTCGGCGCTGCCCGCGTAGTCGCCCGTGCCCAGCGCTTCCTTGGCGGCCCGCTCGTACAGGCGCGCAGCCTCGCGCGGGTCTTTGGCCTCCTGCGCCAACTGGCGGCTCATGGCGACGCCGGTGGCGCGGTCTTCCATTTCGGCCGCGCGGCGGGCCAGCAGCAATTGGCGGTCGGCGGGCCACTTTTCCTTGGCCAGGGCCTGGAGCTGGCGCTTGAGGCCCTCGCGCTGGGCTTTGCGGCGCTCGGTTTCCTTCTCGGGCGTGCGTTGGTATTCGGCGTACGACAGGTCCCACAGGCTCCACAGCGCGTCGCGGTGCAGTTCCGGGTCGCTGGAATCCAGCGCGGGCTGCAGCGTGGCCCGCGCGTCCGCCATTTCGCCCACGGCGATCTGGCGCTGCGCCAGCAGCAGGCGCAGGCGGGGGTTGTCGGGATCGCTGCGCAGCAGATTGGTCAGGTAGGCCACCGACAGCGCGATGTCGGTGGTCTCGGACAGCCGGCGCTCCAGATCCTGGCGGGGGTACAGCAGCCATAGCCCCCCGCCGACCATGCTGGCCAGCAGGGCGATCAGCCACGAAGGCGCCAGGACGGGGCGCTCAGCGGGCTGGGCACTGGAGCTGGATTTGCGCAGCAGCATCGGCGATCCGGAATTGTTGGACATCCGGGCCGGCCGGAGTGGCCGCCCGCGTGGGGGTGAGCAGTTTCTGGTTGGCGCGCACCTGGCAGTTGCCGGCCGCCGCCACGCTGAACGCGAGCGGGGCGTAGGCCTTCAGCGTGAACTCGGTGCGCGCGCCCTGGTCGCGCACGTTCCAGTCGCCGAGCCGGCCGTTGGCATCGAACAGGTAGGGGCCCTGGGCCACCGCGGCGGGCGTGCTGGCCGTGG
>NZ_BAAJYT010000578.1:0-979 GCF_057541515.1 Acidovorax sp. KNOB132 | reverse complement strand
TTTTTTCGCCATAATCCGCCCCGTTCACGCAAGCCTCAGCGTGACTGAAAAACAAAGGGAGTCAGGGTCAATGGTCGATCTTCTGAAGGCACCGCAGGAAGCCCTGCGGTCCGTGCTCGGGCGCAAGAATGCGCCGCAATATGCCACCCGCCTGTTCCAGTTGCGGGACATTCCATCGGTGATGCGCTCGCGCTTGGGGTGGCCGGTGGCGGCGGCGTTGATGGAGCGATGGTTCAGCAGTGCGGCCTTCGCGATGTCTCAGGAAATGAAAGAAAGCCGAGCGCCCTATCGGCTGAGTCAATTGAGCCCGGCGCAATTGGAGGCGACCACCGTCACTATGGCGTGGGCTCTGGGATTCGCACGCGTCCAGAATGCGATGGCCAGCCTGCAAGCCAAATGGTCGAGTCCAGCCGGAATTGCACAGCTGAAAGACCGTGTTGAAAAGCAAAGCAGGGGACGCAATCAACAGTGCTGGCGCTTTGGCGACTTGAATCAACCCGCCAAAATACTTGAAGACACCTGCCAGGTGAATTACCTCGCGTTTGGCCAATGGAGCGATCCGATGGACGACTTCTACGGCGCAATGGGCGAGGCGCAGGTCAACGTGGCAGTGTCTGGATTGGTGACCCCACAGGGGCCAGGTAAAGCGACTGTGGACATCAATGAACTGGGCTTCTATTTGCGCGATGCCTACGATTTCAATGACGGCAAATCTTTCATTTCTCAACCGCTGGGCTGCTGGGGCTTCAGTGGTGTGGAGTGTGGAGTTCGCACGCAGTTGAGCGTGCCTCTGCAGGAAGTGGTCGTGAACGAACCACCTGCGGCCGTGCAGAACCGCAAGTACATCGTCCAGAACAAGGACTTTCGCAACTGGCGCACGAAAAATCAAAGAGGAGGCGACTTTATGGTGCTATCGGATGTGCATCGAGTGCGGCTCCCCTTTTTCCACAAAAAAATCTTCTTGGTGAGATCCATGAAA
>NZ_BAAJYT010000577.1:0-984 GCF_057541515.1 Acidovorax sp. KNOB132 | reverse complement strand
CACCCGGGGCGCCGTCGCCGCCGTCGCTGCGCTCCGCACCCGGGGCGCTGGCGGCGGCCTTCGCGGCGGCCAGCGCGTGCTCGGCGATATCCAGTTCCGAATGGCGGGACCGGCGGGCCAACTGCTCGATGGCGTCGCGGTAGAGGTTGCGCGTGGGAAAGTCCATCGCGGCGAAGTGGCTGCCTTCGCGCAGCCGCTCGTCCACCAGGCTCACGCTTTCGAACAGGTCGGCCCAGTCGATGTCGGACATGAGGCGCAGGCTGGTGATCACGTTGCGCACGGTGACGTTGGAGGCGCCCTGGCGCTGCTGGGCATGCGACACCACTTCGTCGATGGTGGTGCCCTGCTGCTGCAGGCGCTCCTGTAGCCAGCCCAGCGCCGGCATGGTCCGCGGGTCGTGGTCGCGCAGCCGCTTGGCGAGCTGGGCGGCGAACAGTTCGGACAGCGCCAGGGGCGACCGCGCGGCGATGTCCTCGTCCAGCGCCGAGCGGGCGGAGCCCAGGGCCATCAGGTGCGTGGCGAGCCGGTCGGCGTCGGCCCGCGCGGCGCGTCCCACGGTCATCTGGTCCACCAGCCGGCGCAGGTTTTCGATCAGCACGATGCGCAGCGTGATCGCCACCGCCCACAGCTCGCCGATGGTCAGCGGCTGCACGCGCTGGTAGGCCTGCAGGAAGGCCCGCAACGTGCCCGCATCCACATGGCTGTCGGTGTGGGCCACGAAGGCCCAGGTCAGGCCCAGCACCCGGGGATAGCCCGCGAACGGGCCCGATGCGAGCTTGGGCAACTGCCGGTAGTAGTCGGCCGGCAGATCGCCCCGGATGTCGCGCACCTGCTTTTCGACGAGGTGGTAGTTGTCCAGCAGCCACTCGGCGGCGGGCACGACCCGCCGGCCTGCCTCCAGCTCGGCCGCGCTGGCGCGGTAGGCGGCCAGCAGCACCCGGGCGTTGTCGTCCAGGCGCCGGCGCAGCGGGGCGACGGCCGGAG
>NZ_BAAJYT010000576.1:0-1002 GCF_057541515.1 Acidovorax sp. KNOB132 | reverse complement strand
CCGTACACGCTGGGCTGCACCAGCACCAGATGCCGCACCCCATGGGCGGCAGCCAGGCCCTCGATGCGCTCCAGCGGATGGTGCGCGGGGCGGTAGTGGCCGGGCTGGGTCGGCGCATCGGCGTCGAACACATGGACGTGCGCGTCCCAGCAGGCACCGGCTCCGTCCCAGGCATCAGGGTGGGGGGCGCGGTCGACGTCCTTCGGCATCGGTTCAGCCGACCGAGATGTTGCGGTCGCGCACCACCTGGGCCCACTGGCCCTGCTGGGCCCGGATGAAGGCCCCGGCCGAGGCCTGCGATGCATCGGCGAACACATCGCCGCCCAGCGCGCGGATGCGCGCCAGCACCTCGGCATCGCCCAGCGCCTTGCGGATGCCATCGACCAGGCGCGTGCGCGTGGCGGCGGGCAAGCCGGCGGGGGCGAGCACCGGGTTCCATTCCAGCACCTCGTACTTGCGCACGCCCGCTTCGGTCATGGTGGGCACCTCCGGCAGCGAACGGGCCCGCAGCGCGGCCGTCACGGCCAGCGCGCGCAGCTTGCCGGAGCGGATGTGGCCCAGCGCCGAGGCCACGTTGGCGAAAAAGAGCGGCACCTGCCCCGCCATGACATCGTTCATCGCGGGGCCACCGCCCCGGTAGGGAATGTGCGACAGCCGCACCCCGGCGCGCTCCTCGAACAGCGCTCCCGCCAGGTGCTGCGCCGAGCCGTTGCCGGACGACGCATAGGCCACTTCGCCCGGCTTGGCGCGGGCCAGCGCGATCACGTCCTGCACGCTGCGCGCCTGGAACCCCGCGGAGCACACCAGCACGTTGGGAAAGGTGGCGAGCACGGCCAGCGGCGTGAAGGCCTTGTCGGTGTCGTAGGCCATCTTGGGATAGAGAGCGGGGTTGACCGCGAACGACGAGGCGTCCAGCAGCAGCGTGCTGCCGTCCGGCGTGGCACGCGCCACGTAGGCGCCGGCGATCTGGCCGCTGGCGCCGGGCTTGTTGTCCACCACCAC
>NZ_BAAJYT010000575.1:0-1008 GCF_057541515.1 Acidovorax sp. KNOB132 | reverse complement strand
TGTCGCGGGCATGGGCCAGCAGGCGCAGCCAGGGGTCGTGCTGGCTGCGCTCCCACAGCGTCCAGCCGGCGCCCACGAGCGCGGCCAGCGCGGCCAGCCCGCCCAGGGCCCGGGCCAGGTCTTCCCAGCTGGGCGATTCGATGCCCAGGGCTTTCAGCATGTCGAGCTGGCGGCCCTGGGTGTAGTTGAGCACCCACTGGTTCCAGCCGTTGTTGACGGCCTCCCACACGGCGCGCATCTGCTGCACCATGCCGGGGCTGATCATGGTGTCCATGGCGTTGCCGAACACGCCGCGCGGGGCCTGCAGGCGCTGGAAGGCGCCGATGCGGCCGGGCGAGACGGCGCCGGTCGGGTCCACGCGCACCCAGCCGCGGCCTTCGAGCCAGACCTCGGCCCAGGCGTGTGCATCGCTCTGGCGCACGGTCCAGTAGCCGTCGACCCCGTTGCGTTCGCCGCCCTGGTAGCCGGTGACGATGCGCGCGGGAATGTCCATCGCCCGCATCAGCACGACGAAGGCCGAGGCGATGTGTTCGCAAAAGCCTTCCTTGATGTCGAACCAGAAGGCGTCGGCCGTGTGCTGGCCGTACACGCCGGGCTCCAGCGTGTAGTTGTAGCCGCCGGTGCGCAGCCGGGCGAGGGCGGCGTCGACCAGGGCGGGCGGCCCGGACGCGGCCAGGCGCGGGTCGGCCAGCATCTCCTGCGCCAGGGCGCGGGTGCGCGGGTCGAATCCGTCGGGCAGCTCCACGTAGGAGCGCATCTGCCCGGTGCGCTGCGCCGGGCCGTGGGTGAAGCGGGGGTAGCTTTCGGCGCGGTAGCGCATGACCTCGTTGACCGGCCGGTTGACCACCCATTGCAGCTCCTGCGTCATGAAGGCCGACAGGCCCTCGGGCAGTTCGGGCCGGTCGCGGGCCGCGTCCAGGGTGAGCAGCCAGGGGCGCCGCAGCGGCTCCAGCGTGACGGCGTAGCGCAGGGGCTCGCCCTCGGTCTGCAGCCGCGCGGGCGCGGGCG
>NZ_BAAJYT010000574.1:0-1014 GCF_057541515.1 Acidovorax sp. KNOB132 | reverse complement strand
GAGGGGTGTGGTCCAGCCCGGCAGCCCACAGTGCGGTGCCGTTCACAGCGAGTGCGCAGACCTCGGGCAGCGCCACCAGGCGCTGCCAGTCCCCCTGGGGGCTGAAAGTGGCGATGCCCTGGGCGCGCGGGCAACTCACGGCCCATCCCTCGGGGGTGGCGGCGATGCTGCCGCCATACCCCCGCAAACCGCCCTGTGGGCCGCCGGGCCCCTGCGCGGGGACGGGGCGCGGCGGCCCGCAGCGCCTTGCCATCGAAGAGCGCCAGCACGGGGGCCGCCTCCCGGTCCGGCTGGCCGTCGTGCTCGGCTTGCAGGGCGACGCCCAGCACCAGGCCGTCGGCGCTCCAGGCCAGGTGCCGAAGGCTCAGCCGCCGGTCGTCCAGCCGCCATTGGCCCAGCACGCCACCGGTGCGGCCATGCAGCCGCACGACGGACGAGTCCATGGTCTCCAGCGCGCGTTTCACGCGGCCGGTCTCCGGCGCGGTGGGCACACCGCCGTTGGCGACGATCAAGGTGGGCGCGCCATCGGCGAGCGTGTGGCGGTCCCAGAGGAGTTCGTGCGCGTCGATGCCCTGGGTGGGCCATTCGCTCACCGCCTCCAGCCGCTCGGCGCTGCGCTGCACGACGAGGCTCTGGCCGGTGTCGGCATCGGTCTCGGTGGTGTAGAGCAGGCGTCCGTCCGGCGATGCGATCACGTGGCCGTTGAACGAGCGGGTGCCGTCCGTCCACTGCCAGACGGGTTCGCGCGGGGTGCCTGGCCACCAGCGCACCAGCCAGTCGCCGGGCCGGCGCGACGCCGCCACGATGCTGCCGTCCGGCAGGGGACACAGGCCGTGGGCACGGGTGGGAATGTCCAGGGTGTGCATTGCGCGCAGCGGTGCGTCCTGGCCGGGCCGGGCCTGCAGCACGCCGATGCGGTAGGTGCCGTCTTCCTGCTGCCATGCCGCTGCCAGGCGCAGCGAGCCCGCGGCGGCGGCCGGGCCGGCCCAGGCGGCGGCCAGCGGCACGGCCAGC
>NZ_BAAJYT010000573.1:0-1025 GCF_057541515.1 Acidovorax sp. KNOB132 | reverse complement strand
CGCGCCGGCACCGTCCGGCGCCTGCGCGCCGGCCACGCCGCAGGCCAGCAGGCAGGCGAATGCGAGGGGGATGGCTTTCATGCGGGGGTCCTCAAAAAGGCGGCGAACGGCGGCCGGGCGCCCTGCCCGGCCGGTGCGATTGTCGCAGCGCCCCGCCGGGCAGGGGCGCATGCGACGGATCGAATCGCGATCAATGCTGGTGCTTCATGCCGCAGAACTTGCCGATGGCCAGGCCCTTGCACGCCGCCTGCAGTTCCTTCTCGCAGGTGTCGTGGCCCTTGCCGGATTCCAGGCACTTGGCGGCGGCCTCGTGCGCGGCGGCCATGGCGCGGTGGCGCTGGATGTCGGCCTGGGTATCGGCGTCGGAATGCTGCTGGGCCTGGGCGGCAACGGCGGCCAGCAGCAAGAGCGGTGCGAGCGCCAGGGCGCGGAGTCGGGAGGTGGCGGTCATGGGAAGAAGTCCTTTCAGGAGGTGGGTGACAAAAACAGGGGAAAGGGTTCGGGGGACGTCCGGGCATCGAGGCATCCAGGCATTCCAGGTCAGGGCCGCGCCAGCAGGTCGGCCACGTCCACCCGGTACGCCTGCACGGCCGGCAGCAGCGCCGCCACCGCCGCCACGGCCACCGCGAGGCCGGGCACCGCCCATTCCTCGGGCAGCCACAGCGCGCCGGTGACGGGCATGGCGTTCTGCGCCTGCAGCATCCAGCCCACCACCGTCGCCAGCGCATGGCCGGCGGCCAGGCCCAGGCCCGAGGCGATCAGCGCCAGCCACAGCGCCTCGGCCAGCAGCAGCCCACCCACGCGCGCGGGCGAGGCGCCCAGCATGCGCAGCATGGCCAGATCGGCGCGGCGCTCGCGCACGGCGTTCCACAGCGCGATGAAGACGCTCAGCGCGCCACGCCCAGCAGCACCGCGCCGAAGGCCTGCAGCCACGTCGGCGCCCACGCCCACAGGCGCAGCCAGGCGCGTCACCCTCGACGGCGGGCGCGGCGGCCTGCATGGGGGTCGGTTGGCATTGATGTGGA
>NZ_BAAJYT010000572.1:0-1040 GCF_057541515.1 Acidovorax sp. KNOB132 | reverse complement strand
GCCTCGCGCACCGCGTCGAAGCGCTCGCGCAGGTTGCGGCCGCTGCCCGCGGGCGCCTCGCTGCCTTCGGGCAGGGGCGCGAGCGGGCCGGCCGGGGCCAGGTCTTCGGTGCCCAGCAGGAAGCGCGCCCGCGTCATGGCCTGGTGCTCCCAGGTCCAGGCGGTGTTGCTGCCGCGCCGTTGCTGGTAGTTGGCGTACGCGGTGAAGCTGGTCACCAGCAGGCCCGAATTGCCGTTGGGCCGCAGCGCGGTGTCGATCTCGAAGAGGTCGCCCTCGGCGGTCTTCACCGTGAGCCAGTTGATGAGCTTGCGCACGAAGGCCGAATACACCTCGGGCGCGCGGTCGTCGTCGTCGTCGAACACGAAGACGATGTCCAGGTCGCTGCCGTAGCCCAGCTCCTTTCCGCCCAGCTTGCCGTACCCGATGATGGCGAACTGCGGCACCTCGCGGTGGCGGTTCTTCAGGCGGCTCCAGCACCACTGCGCGGTCACGCGCAGCACGCTGTCGGCCAGGGCCGAGAGGTCGTCGGCCACCTGCTCCACGGTGATGCGGCGCTCCACGTCGCGCGCCAGCGTGCGGAAAGTCTCGGCATGGTGGGCGCGGCGCAGCAGGTTCAGCAGGGTCTCGTCGTCGTCCTCGCCGGTCGATTGCAGCGAGGCGATGCGCAGCCCCAGTTCGTGCTCGAAGTCCTGCGGCACGAAGCGTTCGGCCAGCAGCGCGTCGCCCGCCAGTTCGTCGATCACGCCGGGGTGCTGCAGCATGTAGCGGGCGGGCCACTGCGCGGCGCCCAGCAGGTGCAGCAGGTGCTCGTGCACCGAGGGGCGCTCCAGCAGCAGCGCCAGGTAGATGTCGCGGCGCAGCAGCGATTCGAGCCAGCCGATCAGCCGCACCACGGCGTCTTCGTTGACCTGGCCCTCGGCCAGCCAGCGCGCGGTGCGCTGCACCAGCCGCAGCAGCCGCTCGCGCGACTCGTCGCTCAGGGACTGCACGCGCGGGTGCGTGCGCCATTCGGCGACGCGCGCACGCACGGTGGGCGGCAG
>NZ_BAAJYT010000571.1:0-1041 GCF_057541515.1 Acidovorax sp. KNOB132 | reverse complement strand
CCCTGGGCCACGCGCGCGAGCAGGTCGTTCACCGCAGCGCCCAGGTGCTGCACGTCGCGGGTGGAGGCCTCCACGGGCACGGGCGCCAGGTCGCGCGCGTCGCGGCGGTCCAGCGCCTGCTGGAACGCGGCCAGGGGCTGCAGGTCGCGCTGGATGGCGCGGCGCAGCCACACGGCCAGCGCCACCAGCAGCAGCAGTTGCGACACGCCCGAGTACAACAGCACGCTGCGCAGCATGGCGCTGCGGCTGTGCACGGTCTGCGCGGTGACGACCTCGAACGGCAGGGGCTCGCGCACATCAAGCCGCACCGCGCGCAGCGCCCGGCCATGGAACTGGATGTCGGAGAACCGGTAGGCCTCGTCGCCGCGCGGCGGTGGCACCGGCATGCCGCCGGCATTGCCCGCCAGCATGGAGCCATCGGGCCGCAGCACCGCGAAGTACACCGTCTCCACCTGGTCGAACAGCACGGCCTTGACCTCGCGCGAGGTGAGCGCGAAATCGAGCGCGTCGCCCTTGGCGCGCACGTTGGCGGCCACCGCGTAGGCATCGTCGAGCAGTGAGCGGTCGAACGCGCGCTGGGTGAAGGCATTGGCCAGCAGCACCGAGCCGGCCGTGCCCACCAGCCACGTCAGGCCCAGCGGCACCAGCACGTGGCGCAGCAGCCGCGCCTGCAGCGAGCGGGGGCTCGCGCTGCGCAGGCGCCGGCGGGGGGCGAGGGGGGGATGGGTGGCGGTCATGGCGCGCCGGGCCCGCCCGCCTCGGGCTCCACCATGTAGCCCAGGCCGCGCAGCGTGCGGATGCCCGCGCCGCTGCCCTGCAGCTTCTTGCGCAGGCGGGAGATGAAGGCCTCCAGCGCGTTGTCGCCCAGGGCCTCGTCGAAGTCGGAGAGCTTGTCCGACAGGGTGCGCTTGCTCACCACGCGCCCGGGCGGCGTCATCAGCTCCCACAGCACCTCGAATTCGCGCGCGGGCAGTTCGGCCGGCGCGCCGTGCAGGGTGAAGCGGCGCACCCGGCGGTCCAGCACCAGGGCGCCGACGGCGG
>NZ_BAAJYT010000570.1:0-1059 GCF_057541515.1 Acidovorax sp. KNOB132 | reverse complement strand
CCCCGCTCGCCCTGTCCTTCCTCAACCCGGCCGGCCTGTACGACCCGCGCCCCAATGGCTATTCGCACCTGGCCGTGGCGCAAGGCGCGGCGCGCACGGTGCACGTGGCCGGACAGGGCGGTGAAGATGCGCAAGGCCGGCTGGCCGACGGTTTCGCGCAGCAGGTCGCCCAGGCCCTGGCCAACCTCGGCACCGCGCTCGCCGCGGCCGGCGCGCGGCCCCGGGACGTGGCCAAGCTCACGGTGCTCATCGTGGACCACAGCGAGCAGCGGCTGCAGACGTTCGGCCAGGCCCTGATGGCGATGTGGGCCGGCGCCCCGGCGCCCGCCTGCACCCTGATCCCCGTGCCGCGCCTGGCGCTCGACGGCATGCTGTTCGAGATCGACGCCCTCGCCTACGTGCCTGCCGGCTGACCGGCCGCCGCTTCCATCCACTCCATCCCATCACCTTCGCGCCCGCCTCCGAGAATCCCGCACCGCATGCCACCCCGTACCCTGCCCGCTGCCCCATCCTCCTCCCGCCCCGACACCTCGGCGGGCCTGTCCACTCCCGTGCTGCTGCTGATGGCGGTGGCCTGCGGCCTGTGCGCGGGCGCCAACTACTTCAACCAGCCGCTGCTGCACTCCATCGCCGTGCACCTGCAGGTGTCCGAAGGCACGGCCGCGCTGACCGTCACCTTCGCGCAGGTGGCTTACGCGGTCGGCTTGCTGCTGCTGGTGCCGCTGGGCGACAAGCTGGAGCGGCGGCGGCTGATCGCCACGCTCATGGTGCTGGCGGCGGCGGGGCTGTTCCTGAGCGGGTTTGCCGACCGCTTCGCGCTGCTGGCGCTGGGCACGCTCATGACGGGGCTGTTCTCGGTGGCCGCCCAGGTGCTGGTGCCCATGGCGGCGGCGCTGGCCGCGCCCGGGCGCAGCGGGCAGGCCGTGGGCCTGGTGATGAGCGGGCTGCTCACCGGCATCCTGGCCGCGCGCAGCGTGGCGGGCCTGCTGTCGGGCCTGGGCGGCTGGAACCTGGTCTACCGCGTGGGCGGCGTGGCCCTGCTGGTGGTGGCCGCGGCGC
>NZ_BAAJYT010000569.1:0-1060 GCF_057541515.1 Acidovorax sp. KNOB132 | reverse complement strand
GCCGCCAGCAGCGCGCCGCCGAGCAGCAGCTGGTCCAGCAACTGGCAGTCGGCGCCATGGTGGCCGGCGAACAACGCGTGGAGTGCGTCGCCGCCCTGCCCTGGCCGCGCATCGGGCGCCATGGGTGCCGTGGCATGGTGCGCCACGCCCGCCGGCCAGGAGACGGAGGCCGAGGCGAGGCCCGGCGCCCCGCCGTGCACCACCTGGTGCATGCGGCCGAGCAACGGCGCCAGCAGCAGCGCGAACGCGATCCACCAGACGGCGATGCGTCGGCGGTGCGGCAGTGTCTGCGGGCGCGCGGGTGTCATGGGGAAGGTGGGGGCGGCGGGTCGGGGCGCTGTGTCAGCGAAGCGCTCGCATCACGGGACGGGCCTGGCGTCGACCATGCGGTAGAACAGGCCGTACTCGTCGTTGCGCAGCGTCTCGAAGCGGCCCTCGACCACCACGGGTTCGAGCGAATACGTGACGGGGGACGAGGCCTTCACCTCGACCATGCTCTCCGGCCCGCCGGGAATGCAGAAGGCGCAGGTGAGCGGCACCGAGGTGAGCAAAAAGTGCCGCTGTTGCGGCTTGGCCGTCATGGGCACCATGAAGCCCTGCACGCGCTGCACGGTTTGGTTCAGCGCCTTCTGCTCGGGGTTGAAGACCGGCTCGATGCGGGTCTTGAGGGTTTTCTTTTGCAGGTTGGTCAGCGTGGACCAGGGGACCACGTCGCTGCGCGTGGGCAGCGGCTTGATCGGGCTTTGCGGGCTGTGGTAGCCCGCGCCGTTGCCCGGGGGCAGCCCACCGCCGCCCAGCGGGGACGACAGCGCCGCGCCGGCACCGTCCGGCGCCTGCGCGCCGGCCACGCCGCAGGCCAGCAGGCAGGCGAATGCGAGGGGGATGGCTTTCATGCGGGGGTCCTCAAAAAGGCGGCGAACGGCGGCCGGGCGCCCTGCCCGGCCGGTGCGATTGTCGCAGCGCCCCGCCGGGCAGGGGCGCATGCGACGGATCGAATCGCGATCAATGCTGGTGCTTCATGCCGCAGAACTTGCCGATGGCCAGGCCCTTGCACGCCGCC
>NZ_BAAJYT010000568.1:0-1066 GCF_057541515.1 Acidovorax sp. KNOB132 | reverse complement strand
ACCGCGGTGGCGCCGGGCAGCGCCGCCGGCACCGCGCCGCGTGCGCCGGGCCCGGTCCTTCCCGGCATGCCCAACCTGCATTCGCACGCCTTTCAGCGTGCCTTCGCCGGGTTGACCGAATACCGCGCGCCCCAGCCCGACGGCGGGCAGGACAGCTTCTGGAGCTGGCGCAACCTCATGTACCGCTTTGCCGCGCGCACCACGCCCGAGCACCTGGAGGCGATCGCCACCTGGCTCTATGTCGAGATGCTGGAGGCGGGCTACACCGCGGTGTGCGAGTTCCATTACGTGCACCACGACGCGGCAGGCCAGCCCTATGCCGACGATGCCGCCATGTCGCTCGCGCTGCTGCGCGCCGCCCAGGCCGCGGGCATCGGCATCACCTTGCTGCCGGTGCTCTACCAGGCCAGCGGCTTCGGCGGCCGCGCCCCGCGCGAGGACCAGCGCCGCTTCATCCGCAGCACCGACAGCATGCTTGCGCTGCTGGAGCGCCTGGCGCCCGTGGTGGCCGCGCAGGGCGGCATCCTGGGCCTGGCCCCGCATTCGCTGCGCGCCGTGCCGCCCGACAGCCTGCGCATTGCGGTCGAAGGCCTCACCGCCCTGAGCCCGGCGGCGCCGGTGCACATCCACATCGCCGAACAGACGCAGGAGGTGGACGACTGCATCGCCTGGAGCGGCCAGCGCCCGGTGCAATGGCTGCTGGAGCATGCGCCGGTCGATGCGCGCTGGTGCCTGGTGCATGCCACCCACATGACGCCCGACGAATACGCGCGCGCCGCCCGCACCGGCGCGGTGGCCGGCCTGTGCCCCACCACCGAGGCCAACTTGGGCGATGGTCTGTTCAACTTGCCGCGCTGGCTGGCGGACGGCGGCCGCTGGGGCGTGGGCTCCGACAGCCATGCCTGCGTGAACGCGGCGGAAGAGCTGATGCTGCTCGAATACGGGCAGCGCCTGTCCCTGCGCCAGCGCAACGTGCTGGCCAGCCGCGCCCACCCCGAGGTCGCCACCGCCATGGCGCTGCAGGCAGTGCAGGGCGGGGCGCAGGCCAGCGGCCGGTGCACGCCCG
>NZ_BAAJYT010000567.1:0-1078 GCF_057541515.1 Acidovorax sp. KNOB132 | reverse complement strand
AACACGTAGCCCACGCCCCCACACGGTGCGGATGTGGCGCGGCCGAGCCGGGTCCGCCTCGATCAGCTTGCGCAGGCGCATGACCTGCACGTCGATGCTGCGGTCGGTGGCGGCATGCGCCGGCCCGTGGGCGAGCGCGATGAGCCGGTCGCGCCCCAGCGGGCGGTGCGGGTGGCCGGCCAGCACGCGCAGCAGCGCGAATTCGGCGGTGGTGATGGGCAGGTCCTGCCCCGCGCGCTCGAGCCGGCGCTCGTCCAGCCACAGCGTGAAATCGCCGAACGCCACGCGCCCGGCCGAGGGCGCGGGGCCGGCGTGCGCACCCAGCATGCGCTGGCGCCGCACCATGGCCTGGATGCGCGCGAGCAGTTCGCGCGGCTGAAAGGGTTTCGGCAGGTAGTCGTCGGCGCCCATCTCCAGGCCGACGATGCGGTCCACCGGGTCGCCGCGTGCGGTCAACATGAGGATGGGAATGGTCTCGCCCTGCGCGCGCAGGCGGCGGCAGATGGCCAGGCCGTCCTCGCCCGGCATCATCACGTCCAGCACCAGCACGTCGAAGCGCTCGCGCGCCAGCAGCCGGTCGAGCGGGCCGGCGCCGTCGACCGTGCGCACGGCGTAGCCGTGGTCGCCCAGGTAGCGCTCCAGCAGCGCCCGCAGGTCGGGTTCGTCATCGGCCACCAGAATCCGGGCCAGCGCATCGGTCATGGAAAAACCCCTGTGATTGACCGCGATGGTAGGGCCGGCCCGCGGCGCCATCGGCATGCCCGTGTCAGGCCATGACAGGGCTGGCGCAGCGGTCATGGTTTGTCATCACTTGGAATGCGCGGGCCATCGTTTTGGAACGGTAGCGCGGCACAGTGGCGGCGAGGGCGCAGCGATCCGCGCACGGCGCCCCACCCAACCGCCACTGTCCTCCCAGGAGTCCGATGCCATGACCGCCCACGCCCCCGCCCATACCGCCGCCCACTCGCCGTCCCACCGCCTTGCGCCCCTTGGGCTGCGCCACCCGCTCGTGGCCGCGCTGCTGCTGGCCGGCGCCGCATGGGGCCTTGCCGGCGCAGGCCCAGGGGCCCTGGCAGGG
>NZ_BAAJYT010000566.1:0-1080 GCF_057541515.1 Acidovorax sp. KNOB132 | reverse complement strand
CGGCGGCGCTGGGCGGGCTGCTGGGGGCCGTGGCGGCGGTGGTGCCGTCGGGCCGCGTGCGGCGGCTTGCCTGGTGCGGCTCGCGCGGGTGGATGCTGGCCTGCGGCCTGGTCTTCATGGGCGGCGCGACGGGGCTGCGGGCGCTGCTGTTCCTGCAGGGGGCCTTGCCGCCGGCGCTGGAAGGCCGCGACGTTGCCATCGTGGGCGTGGTGGCTGCCATGCCGCAGACCGGCGAATCCGGCGTGCGCCTGCGCATGGCGGTGGAATCGGCGGTGCTGGAGGGCCAGGCGGTCGCGGTGCCGCCGGTGATCGATGTGGCCTGGTACGTAGGCACCTTCGGCGAGGCCGCTGGCGCGGCGGACGTGCGGCGGCTGTCCACCCAGGTGCAGGCTGGCGAGCGCTGGCGCATGACCGTGCGCCTGAAGGCACCCCACGGCCTGCGCAACCCGCACGGTTTCGATGCCGAGCTGGCGTGGTGGGAGCAGGGCGTGCAGGCCACCGGCTACGTGCGCACCGGCGCGCGGGACGAACCGCCCCGCCGGCTGGAGGCGACCTGGCGTTACCCGGTGCAGCGGGCGCGCCAGGCGGTGCGCGATGCCATCCTGGCCCATCTCGCGCCGGTCGATGCCGGCACGGGCCTGGACGAAGGCGGCAACGCCGCCCGCACCCGCGCAGCGGGCGTGGTGGCCGCGCTGGTCACCGGCGACCAGCGCGCGATCGACCGGGCCGACTGGGACGTGTTCCGGGCCACGGGCGTGGCGCACCTGGTCAGCATCTCGGGCCTGCACATCACGCTGTTCGCCTGGCTGGCTGCCGCAGTGGTCGGTGCGCTGTGGCGCCGCGTGCCGCGCTGGTGCCTGGCCCTGCCGGCGCCGACGGCGGCGCTGGCCGGGGGCGTGCTGCTGGCCTGGGCCTATGCCGTGTTCAGCGGCTGGGGCGTGCCGGCGCAGCGCACGGTGTGCATGCTGGCCACCGTGGCGCTGCTGCGGCTTTCCGGGCGGCGCTGGCCCTGGCCCCAGGTCTGGCTGCTGGCCTGCGCGGTGGTCGTGCTGTCCGATCCCTGGGCGCTGCTGCAGCGGG
>NZ_BAAJYT010000565.1:0-1080 GCF_057541515.1 Acidovorax sp. KNOB132 | reverse complement strand
TGGCGGGGTTGGAGGGGGGAGATGTCGGGAGTGGTCGGGGCGGGTCGCCGGCCGGAAGCTGCCCTGTCGTCGGCGGAGGTGGGTGGAAGTTGGCGCGCCAGGGGCGGCGTGGGGGGCAGGGGGGCGGCGGGGCGGGACATGCGCGGATTTTGTCGCAACGCCGCTCGAACGCCGCGTAGGCGAGCACCGCAGCAGCGGGGCCGGCGCGTGCGGGAAACCCCGGGTGAAGAAGCCCCCAAGCCCCCTGGCAGCGGGGGAAAAGCCGCGCTGTTCGGCCGATGCCTTGCGCGGGCGGCCGCTAGCATTTGCGGTTATGGAATCTCTCGAAAAACGTGCACGCCCGGTCGCCCGGGCCCCGGCGCAGGGCCGCGAATCCGCTGGCGTGGGGCGTCTGGCACCTGCACGCCGGCTGGCGGGCGGGTGCCTGCTGTCCGCTGCCGCGCTGCTGGCCGGCTGCGCGGCGCCCGATCTGCCGCGCGACGAACTGCACGCGCCTTCCACGCAGAAAACCGCGCGCGCCGTGCAGCACTGGGACGTGCTGGCCCGCGACGTGGCGGAGCGCACGGCGGTGCGGCTGCGCGACTGGCCGCCGGGGGAGTACCCGATCTATCTGCTGCCCGCCCAGGGCGACGGCTTCGACGCGGGTTTTCGCTCGTTGCTGGTGACGCGCCTGGTGGACCGAGGCATCACCGTCTCGACCCAGCCGACCGGCGTGCGCATGGCGGTGTCCACGCAGGTGGTGCAGCACCAGGGCGGCGGTGTGTACGCGCCGCCGCGGGTGCGACTGTCCGAGGGCGTGGCGGTGGTGCGCGATGCGTCGGGCGCCTACGTGCCGGCGCCGGACGTGCTGCTGGCCAGCGGCACGGCGCGCACCGAGATTTTGGTGACCACGTCCATCGAATCGGACGAGCGCGTGCTGGCGCGCACCAGCGACGTCTATTCCATCGACCAGGGCGACGTGGCGCTGTACCTGCCGCGCGTGCCGGCGGTGGCGGCCACGCCGGTCAAGACGTGGCGGGTGGTGCCATGAGGCGCCGCACCGTGCTGGCCGGCGCGCTGGCGGGCGCCGCGGCGGTGGCC
>NZ_BAAJYT010000564.1:0-1089 GCF_057541515.1 Acidovorax sp. KNOB132 | reverse complement strand
TATCCCCGCCTTCACGCCGCGCGCACCCTGCGCGCGCCCCACCCCCGCACCGAGCGCACCCTCCCCCGGTCGCGGCCCCGCGCGCTTGGCCTCGTAGCACGCCATGTCGGCTGCATGGAGCACCGCGGTCACGTCGTACACGCCGCTGTCCAGCGGCACGAGGCCGATGCTCACGCCCAGCGTGTAGCTGCGGCCTGGTATGAGGGCTCCCACGCACGCACGGCGGCGCACAGCTGCTCGGCGATGGCCAGCCCGCGCCCCAGCGGGCAGCCGGGCAGCACCACGGCGAACTCGTCGCCACCCAGCCGCGCCGCCCAGCCCACCGACCGCACCTGGGTCTCGATGAGGCGGCCCACGTGGCGCAGCACGTCGTCGCCCGCGTCGTGCCCGGCAATGGCGTTGACCACGGTGAAATGGTCCAGGTCCAGGAACAGCACCACGCCCTCGCCCGCCTCCCCGCCCGGGTGCGCCTGCACCGTGTCAGGGCGGGCCGCACGGTCGGCCAGCAGCGCATGCAGGCGCTGGCTGAACGCGTCGCGGTTGGCCAACTGCGTGAGGGCGTCAAGCCCGCCCGCCCAGTTCTCGCGGCGGCGGGCCTCGCGCGCGGCGGTGAGGTCCTCCAGCATCCAGACCGTGCCCGCATCGCCTGAGGCGCCCCGCACCGAGCGGCCCAGCACGCGGGCCCATACCGCGCTGCCGTCCTGGCGCAGGAAGCACACGTCGCCATCGAAGGTGCCGTGAGCCGAGAACTCCGCCCGCACGCGCCGCTTGAGGTGCTCGTACTCGGCATCGCTCACGTAAAGCACGCGGGCCAGCCGCCCCTGCAGCTGCGCCGGCTCGTAGCCCAGCATGCGGCCGGCCTGCAGGCTCACGACCTGCAGGTTCTCGCCGCGCGTGATGATGATGCCGGTGGGCGCGTGGTCCAGGATGGACTGCAGCTGCCCCCGCAGCAGCCCCATCTGCGACTGCGTGCTGGCGCGCTCGTCGAGCAGGCCGCGGCAGGCCGCCGCCAGCCCGTCCACTTCGCCGGCGCCCTGCGGCCAGGGCATGTCTTCATGGGCACCAGGCGCGCGGGCGCCCAGGTGGGTG
>NZ_BAAJYT010000563.1:0-1090 GCF_057541515.1 Acidovorax sp. KNOB132 | reverse complement strand
TGAACAGCACGGCCACGCCGGCGCCGGTGTCGAACATCCAGTACAGCTGCGACCGGCGCGAGAACTGCCGGGCCGTCCACACCTCGAACGGGCCGAAGCCCGGCCCGCCCTGCGACAGCCGGGCCTGGGCGGCCGCGGCGTCCGCAGGGCTGCGGGTGCGGGCCACCACGTACGTGCTGCCGGAGCCGGCTTCGGCACCGGCGATCTCGCGCGCGGTGTCCAGCGAGGCCAGCACGTTCACCCCACCCAGGCCGCGCAGGCCGTCCACGGCCGCGGCCACGCGCACCGGGTGGCTGTTGATCCACGCGGTCTGGCCGACCCGCACGCCCAGCGTGTCCAGATCGGCCCGGTCCACGATCACCGCGCCCGGCTCGCGCAGCGCATCGCGCTGCCACGGTGCGATGAGGCGGGCGAACAGCATGCCGTCGGGCGCGCTGCGGATGCCCGAGACATAGACCGAGATGCCGCCCGCGCCCGCCTGGGCGCTGCGCCAGTCGCCATCGACCCAGAGGTAGGGCTCGACGGCGGTCACGGCGGGGTCCATGCGCATCCGGCTTTCCACGTCGCGGCCGATGGCGCGGCCGAAGTTCACGCTCTGCGTGCCCGGGTAGCCGGCCCAGAGATCGGCTGTCGAGGCCCGCACGTAGACGGCGGCGCTGCCGAAGATGCCGAGCACCAGCGCGGCCTGCACCATCAGCAGCAGGCCGGAGAACCCCACGGCGAACACCGCCGGCACGAACCGGCGCCATTCGTGCACCAGGGTCTTGCGGGCCAGTGGAATCATGGCGCGGTCCCCGCGATGTGCTCCGCGATGCGCGTGGCCTCGGGCGCGGCTGCTCCCACTTTGGGCTCGGCCGGCGGCAGCGGCGCGCCGCCCAGGGCTTTGTAAAGGGCCACGAAGGCGAGGGCGCGGGCGTCCTGCGTGGTGTCCCATTCCGCGGCGGCCTGCAGTTCGGCGCGCCGCTGCGGCAGGCGTCGTATTCGCTGGCCAGCCCGAGGCGGATCTGCGCCTGCCCGGCCGCCGTCCGCTGGCGCAGCAGGCCCAGGGCCTGGGCGAGCGCGTCCGCGCGGGCCTGCTGTGCCCCCAGGG
>NZ_BAAJYT010000562.1:0-1108 GCF_057541515.1 Acidovorax sp. KNOB132 | reverse complement strand
GCCCCTGGCGGTCCCGGGGGGCCGGGCGGGCCCGGTTTCGGCGGCGGCGGGCGGGCCATGGTCACGGTGGGCGAGGCCACTGCACGGCAGGCGTCGCTGCCGGTGGTCATCGACGCGCTAGGGACGGTCACGCCGGTCACCACGGTCACCCTGCGCCCGCAGGTGTCGGGCGTGCTCACCCAGGTGCTGTTCACCGAAGGGCAGATGGTCAAGAAGGGCCAGGTGCTGGCGCAGATCGACCCGCGCCCCTACGAGCAGGCCCTGATGCAGGCGCAGGGCACGCGCCAGCGCGATGAGGCGCAGCTCGACAATGCCCGCATCACCCTGGAGCGATACCGCACGCTGCTGTCGCAGGACTCGATCGCGCGCCAGGATGTGGACACGCAGGCCGCGCTGGTCAAGCAGCTGCAGGGCACGGTGATGACCGACCTCGCCCAGGAAAAGACCGCGCGCCTGAACCTCGACTACACCCGCGTCACCTCGCCCGCCACAGGCCGCATCGGCCTGCGCACGGTGGACGCCGGCAACTACGTGAGCGCCGGCGAGGCCACGGGCATCGCCACCATCACGCAGATGGCGCCGATCGATGTGCAGTTCTCGGTGCCCCAGGACCGCGTGACCGACGTGCAGGCGTCGCAGCAGGGCGCGCAGCCGCTGGCCGTGACGGCGTTCGACCGCACCCGCACCACCGAGGTGGGCAAGGGGCAGTTTTCCACGCTGGACAATCTGGTGGACACCACCACGGGCACGGTCAAGGCCAAGGCCCGGTTCGAGAACGCCAACGGTGCGCTGTTTCCCAACCAGTTCGTGAACGTGCAGCTCCTGCTGCGCGAGGTGCCGGCCGTGGTGGTGCCGGTGACGGCGGTGCGCACGGGCGCCAATGGCGACTTCGTCTATGTCATCAACGAAGACCGCACGGTGTCGCTGCGCAAGGTCAAGCGTGGCCAGGCGACGGTGGGGCTGATGGCCGTCACCGAGGGCCTGAAGGCCGGCGAGCGCGTGGTGACCGAAGGCGGCGACCGTTTGAAGGACGGTGCCACCGTGCAGCTGCAAGGCGCGCGCGGCCCGGCCTCCGCAGCCAGCGGCGCCGCCGGTGCCCAGCCGCGCC
>NZ_BAAJYT010000561.1:0-1125 GCF_057541515.1 Acidovorax sp. KNOB132 | reverse complement strand
CCAGCACGGGCAGGCGGCGCGGCTGCCAGGTGGCCACGGCCGTGGCGCACACGGCGGCCAGCGACAGGGCCATGGTCCACCACGTCACGCTGAGCGCGGCGGTGCTGTCGCCCGGCCACGCGGCGGCATGCACGAGCGACAACGCCAGCAGCGCCCAGCCCACGCGGCGCAGCGTGCGCAGCTGGCGCTCGCCGCCTTCGCGGTTCCAGGCGTCCTGGTGGTGGCGGTCCATGCCCAGCGCCAGGCCCGACCAGCCGGCAAAGCAGAGAAAGAATTCGAACATGGCGGTCAGGCTCCTGCGGCAGGGGTGGAGGGGGTGCTCGGGGGCGTGGCGGAGCCGGTCTCGGTGGTGGACCGGCCCTGGGCGGCGGCCGCTTTCGCCCCGCGCGCGGGGCGCAGCCGCCAGGCCATCCAGCCGAGCAGGGCGCCGGTGGCCAGGAACGACAGGTCCATGCCGGCCCACACCCATTCGCCGGCCGGCAGCGTCACGCCCAGGTGGGTGTGCGTGGTGAAGGCGTTCAACACCGGCAGCGCGGCGAACACCGCGCCCGCCAGGCCCAGCAGCACGCTCCAGCCCCAGCGGTCCGGCCGCACGATGCCGATCAGCAGGGCCAGGCCCCACGCGCCGAAGAAGCACGACAGCTCGGCATCGGCGCGGCGTCCAGGTCCAGCGGCAGCAGCCGGTTGGAGGCCAGGAACACGCCGGTGGCCAGCGGCAGGCCGCCCAGCAGGGCCACGTTGAGGCTGGCCACCAGGCGCTCGCCGCGCCGCAGCGGCGGCGCAGCGGCGCCCTTGCGCTGCGCCTGCTGGCGGCGCTTGACGCTCCACAGCACCATGCCGGTGGCGATCATCAGGCTGCCCAGCACGCCGAAGCCGAACAGGCCCCAGCGCATGCCCGGCCCGGCGAAGCGCGCCAGGTGCAGGCCATAGAGCACGCGGTAGGTGCGCAGGGCGGGCGAGTCGGGGTCGATCAGCGCGAGCGTCTCGCCGGTGACGGCATCGAAGCGCATGCGGGCGGGGCCGTACTGCAGGCGGTCGCCGTCGTGGCGGGTGACCTCGATCACCGCCCGGTCGCCGTCGCGGCGGGCGCTGAGCCCGCCGATGCGCGCATCGCCCCAGGTGCGG
>NZ_BAAJYT010000560.1:0-1127 GCF_057541515.1 Acidovorax sp. KNOB132 | reverse complement strand
CACCGCCGCGGCGATCTGAGCGTGTGGCGCGCGGTGCTCAGGCGGCGGCAGGGTCCGCGCCCGCCAGCACCGGGCCGAAGCTGCGGTCCCACAGCGGCGCCACCTGGGCCTTGCCGTCGAGCACGCCCAGTTGCAGGAAGGCATCGGCCACGGACTGGTGGCCCTGCACCACGGCCTCGGTTACGGGGCGCAGGTCGTAGTCGGTACTGCGGTTGTTCCACAGCTCGATCAGATCGCCCACCGGCACCCGGGTTTCGGCGGCCTGGGCCCGCGCGTAGTCCAGGTAGTTGCCATTGGCCCACAGGTAGGCGCGGCGCAGCCGCTGCAGGTAGTCGGCCAATGCCGCATGGCGCAGCGGATCGGCCACCGCGCGGGGGTTGGCGTAGAGCGGAAAGTTGCCAGAGAGGTACCCCACCCCGGTCTTGAGCACCCGCGCGCCGTAGCGCAGCCGGGCGATCTGCCCGTTGTAGCCGTAGATGGCCCAGGCATCCAGGTCGCCCCGGTCGAAGGCCGACAGGCCATCGGACGGCGTGAGGCTGACCGGCGTGATGTCCGCGAACGACAGGCCCGCCTCGGCCAGCTGGCGGCTCAGGAAGTAATGCGAGGTGGTGGCCCGCACATAGCCCACGCGCTTGCCCTTCAGATCGGCGATGCGCTGGATGGGTGCATCCTTTCGGGCGAGCGTGACCTGGTTGTTCAAATCCTCGCGCGTCACGGCCACGAAGCGCACCTGGGCCTTCTGCCGCGCCGCGAACAGCGCGGGAATCTCGCTGCCCGACCCCAGGTCCAGCGCATCGCCGTTGATGGCCTCTATGTGCAGCACGCCGTTGTTCAACTCGCGCCACTCGATGCGGTAGGGCGTGTTGGCCAGGCCGGCCGCGCTGATCAGTGGGCGCCACAGGCCCTTGTAGGTGCCGATGCGCAAGGTGACGCCGGACAGGTCGGGCCCTGCGGCCGATGGCCGCGCCAGGGCCGGCAGGCCCAGCGCGGCGGCGGCACCGGCGGCCAGCGAGCGTTGCAGCAGCGCGCGGCGCTGCGGGGGACGGGGGGATGGGTGGCGGTGTCGGGGCGCATGGCGGGTTCTCGCTTCGGGCGGTTGGATCGAAGGCCCGAGCGTGCGGCCGGCG
>NZ_BAAJYT010000559.1:0-1131 GCF_057541515.1 Acidovorax sp. KNOB132 | reverse complement strand
GACTCGGCCAGCAGCAGCACGGCCGTGGGCCGGTCGCGCAGCGCGCGCCGCAGCAGGCCCACGAGCTTGGCGCCATGCACTTCGCCCACGCCGCCGCCCATGAACTCGCCCTCCTGCGCGGCCACGAAGATGGGCCGCCCGCCCAGCGTGGCGCGGCCGACGGCCACGCCGTCGTCGAAGGCCGAGGGCACGCCCAGTTGCGCCAGGTGCGGGCTGGTCACGCGCTCGGCCGGCGGCAGCCATTCATGGAAGCTGCCGGGATCCAGCAGGTGGGCCAGGCGCTCGCGCGCGCTGCATTCCGCGTAGCTCAGACTCATGGCCGCGCTCCCGGCAGTTCGGCCACGGCCTGGTCGAGCCGCAGTCCCACCACGGCGGGCGTGGCGCCCATGTCGTTGATGGCGATGCGCACGCCGGCCAAGGCGTGGCGCGCATGGAAGTCGTCCAGTACCGCCTGCCAGATCGGGCCGAAGCCGCGCGCCGAGGTCTCCACGCGCACCGAGCAGCCGGTGCCGCTGTCGGGCTCCAGCAGCACCTCGAGGTTGCCGGAGCCGACCACGCCGACCAGCACGGGGGCGAAGGGGCCTGTGGGTCGGCCGCCGGGAAAGGAAAAGTCCAGGGTTTCGAGCCCTGCGGGAATGTCGCTCATGGGGTGCCTCCTACCAGTTCCGGAATCTCTTGGGCGGCTGGTACAGTCCGCCCGACGCGCGAACCAGGTCGCGCATGCTGCGCGCGGCCAGCAGGTTGCGCGTGGCATCGCGCGGGTCGATGCCCAGATCCTGCGGGCGGTGGATCACGCCGCGGTCGCGCAGGTTCTCCACCGCGCGCCGGTCGCGGGCCAAGCCCACCGCGGTATAGCCCGCCACGCCGCGGATGGCCTGCTCGCGCTCTTCATCGCTGCGGCACAGCAGCAGGTTGGCGATGCCTTCCTCGGTGAGGATATGGGTCACGTCGTCGCCGTAGATCATGATGGGCGGCAGCGCCATGCCGGCCTGCTCCTGCAGCGTCCAGGCGTCCAGCCGTTCCACGAACGCGGGCTGCATGTGCTCGCGGAAGGTCTCCACCATCTGCACCACGAGCTTTTGCCCGCGCGGCGTGCCGGCCGCGCCGGTGCGGCCCGCCCGCGCCTGCGCG
>NZ_BAAJYT010000558.1:0-1137 GCF_057541515.1 Acidovorax sp. KNOB132 | reverse complement strand
CCGGCCGCGCGCAGGCGCTCGGCGTCGGCCTCGGTCTGGGCCCAGGCGGCGGCCAGGCCCGCGTAGGCGGGGCGGGACAGCCATGACAGGCGGCGTGCGCCGGCGAGCGATTTTGCGTTGAGGCGGGCGTTGGCCAGCACCACGGGAATGCCGCGCTGGCGGCAGCCGGCCAGCAGGTTGGGCCAGATCTCGGTTTCCATGAGGATGCCGATCTCGGGGCGGAACTGCTGCAGAAAGCGCCGCACCGCGCCGGGCGTGTCCCACGGCTGCCAGACCTGCACGTCGCCGGGTTGCAGCAGTTTCTCGCCTTCGGCGCGGCCGGTGGCGGTGCCATGGGTGAGCAGCAGGCGCATGCCGGGCAGCAACTGGCGCAGCTCGGCCAGCAGGATGGCGGCGGCCCGGGTCTCGCCCAGCGAGACGGCATGCACCCAGACGAAGGGGTTGCCCAAGCCGGTGGTGCTGATGGGGGCCAGGCTGTCCATCGCCTGCGGGTAGTGGCCGAAACGTTCTTCCACGGCCACGCCGTAGCCGGGTTCGGTGGCGGCGCGGCGGCGCAGCTTGGCGCGCAGCAGCGGCTGGGCCAGCCAGGTGATGGCCGAGTACAGGGCGCGGGCGGGGGTCACTGCCCTGCCACGCCCGCGGTGCCGGGCCGGCCGGGTTCTGTGGGGAGCACGCGGCCCTGCCACCCATCGCCGTTGCCATCGCGCTCCGCGATGACCAGGCAGGTGCCCGTGCCCGGGGCGGCCACCACGCAGGCGCCGCCCGGCGCCCAGAAGGCGCTGCGGCCGGCGCAGGCGTAGCCGCCGGTGGGCCCGCCGTGGTTGGCCAGCAGCACGGCCATGCCCCACTCGGCCGCGTAGCCCTGCAGCTGCGCGGTCTCGCGCGCATGGGCGCCTTCGGAGATCACCGAGCCGCAGGCATACAGCGCCGCGCCGCCTGCGCGTGCGGCGCGGGCGTGTTCGGGGTGCGTGGTGTCGGCGCACACGGCCAGCGCGGTGGGCTGGCCGGCCAGGGGGCGCACGTGGAAATCCTCGGTGCCCGGGCTGGCGAAGGTGTTTTCGCCGGGGTGCAGGTGGCGCTTGCGGTACAGGGCGGCGCGGCCATCGGGCTCGAACACCCAGGCGCCGATGGCCGGCA
>NZ_BAAJYT010000557.1:0-1142 GCF_057541515.1 Acidovorax sp. KNOB132 | reverse complement strand
CCGGGGTGGTGGCGGTGGCGGCTACGGCCGCTGAAGCACCGGCCCCCGCCCGTGCACGGCCGCAGCCGGCCCGCGCCCCCGATCCTGAGGAACGCATGCGCCCTGCCGATCCCGCGCGGCCCATGGACACCTTGCTGGTGTCCACCTGCAACACCCTGAACCTCGCCCTGCCCGGGCGGGTGTTCTATCCCAACCAGGACGCCTATACCCAGGCCGAATTCGAGCGCAAGGTCGATTGGCTCGGCGGGCGCCTGCGTGCGCTGAATGCCGATGTGCTGGCCGTGCAGGAGGTGTGGGACGAACAGGCGCTGCAGACGGCCATCGGCCGCAGCGGCCTGCGCTACGACTTCGTGAGCGTGCCCGGCGCCGAGAACACCGGCGCCTCGCACGGCGCCCAGGGCTCGCCGCGCGTGGGCATCGCCACGCGGCTGCGCGTCGAATCGCTGCGCTCGATAGCGGAGTTTCCGCCCGCGCTGGCGGTCGATGTGCCGGGCCTGGGAACGCACCACCGCTTCGAACGCCCGCCCCTGCTTGCCACCCTGCGCATGAAGCACGGCCAGACGGTGAACGTGGTCACGGCGCACCTCAAATCCAAACGCCCCAAGTTCCTGCTCGACGCCCTCGGGCAACCGCTGGAGGACCGCGACGACCGCAAGTTCGCGGCCCTGGCTTCGCTGCGCTCGCTCATCATGCGCGGCGTGGAAGCAGCGGCGCTGCGCTGCCTGGTTGTGGACCTGCTGCAGCGCACCGACGTGCCGCTGGTGCTGCTGGGCGACTTCAACGACACGCCCGACAGCGTGACCACGCAACTCATCTGCGCGACCACCGAGGTCGCCTACGACCGCAGCGCGCGCGACGTGGCCCTGTACAACGCCTACGACGTGCAGGGCGATGCCGCCCTGAAAAAAGACGTGGCCTACTCGCACATCCACCAGGGCATGCCCGCAGTGCTGGACCAGATCCTGGTCAGCGAGGAATTCGTGCCCAGCGCCCGGTCGGGCCCGAACACCGGCGACGTGCGGCGGGTCGATTACTTCAACGACCACCTGCACGAGGGGCGCGACCGCACGCGCTCCGACCACGGCTTCGTCCGCGCCTTGCTGCGCCTGCCGATGCCCGCCCCCACGCCCACGCCCACGCCC
>NZ_BAAJYT010000556.1:0-1147 GCF_057541515.1 Acidovorax sp. KNOB132 | reverse complement strand
CCCGCAGGCGCCCGGCATGCCCACCCGGGCCCGCGTGGCCGGCGGCGTGCTGCCCGAGGCGCTGGTGGAGCCGCTGGGCCAGATGGCGCACCACGCCGAGGGCTTTCTGAACGCGCTGCGCGCCATCGCCAAGGCCCTGCGCGCCGAGATCCGCGACAAGCCCGACGAGGCGCGGCGCCTGTCCACGCTCTATGCCCAGGTCGGCGCGCTCGCGCCCCGGCTGGAAGGCGTGCACGCCACCGCGCAACTGCTGCTGCAGGACGCGCCCGAGGGCGCCGTGCCCGCCGCCAAATGGTTCACGCTGGAGGTGGAGGGCGACTTCATCGTCGTGAAGGCGCACGCCAGCCCCATCCTGCCGGGCAACACGCTGCGCCACCACCTGTGGTCGGCCGTGCGCGGGGCGGTGCTCACCTCGGCCACGCTGACGAGCTGCGGGCAGTTCGACTTCTTCCTGCGCGAGGCGGGGCTGTTCGGCGACGAGACCGTCACCACCCTGGAGGTGCCCAGCCCGTTCGACTACGCGCTGCAGGGCACGCTGATCGCCACCGAGACCGTGGCCGACCCGCGCGAGGCCCAGGCCTTCACCGCCGAGATGGTGGATGCGCTGCTGACCGACCTGGCCATGGTCGAGTCCGGCGCGCTGGTGCTCTTCACCTCGCGCGACCAGATGCGCCAGGCCGTCGATGCGCTGCCCACCGCCATGCGCGGCAGCGTGCTGGTGCAGACCGCGCTGCCCCGCACCCAGCTGCTGGCGCGCCACCGCGAGCGCGTGGCAAGCGGCGAGCCGTCCATCATCTTCGGCATGCAGTCGTTCGGCGAGGGGCTGGACCTGCCGGGCGCGCTGTGCGAATCGCTGTTCATCACCAAGCTGCCGTTCGCGCCGCCCGACGACCCGGTGGGCGAGTCGCGCGCCGAATGGCTGCGGGCGGCGGGGCGCGACCCGTTCAGCGAACTGGTGGTGCCGGCCACGGCCATCCGCCTGGCGCAGTGGGTGGGCCGCGCGATCCGCACGGAGGAAGACCGCGCCCACGTGTACTGCTACGACAAGCGGCTGGTGCGCACGTCGTACGGGCAGCGGCTGCTGAAGGGGTTGCCGCCCTTCGCGCTGGAGCGGCGCCCGGCGGCCTGAGCCCGGCCCGCAGGCCCG
>NZ_BAAJYT010000555.1:0-1148 GCF_057541515.1 Acidovorax sp. KNOB132 | reverse complement strand
GGCAACCCGCTGGCCGTGGTGCTCGACGGCTCGGACCTGTCCACCGAGCAGATGCAGCACTTCACCAACTGGACCAACCTGTCCGAGGCCACGTTCCTGCTGCCGCCCACCGAAGCCGGCCGGGCCGCCGGCGCCGACTACCGCGTTCGCATCTTCTGCCCCGGCCGCGAGCTGCCGTTCGCGGGGCACCCCACGCTGGGCAGCTGCCACGCCTGGCTGGAGGCCGGTGGCCAGCCGCGCACCGATGGCGAGGTGGTGCAGGAATGCGCGCTGGGCCTGATCACGCTGCGCCGCGACGGCGACCGGCTGGCCTTCGCCGCGCCGCCGCTGCTCAAGAGCGGGCCGCTGGCCGAAGAGGACGTGGCCCTGATCGCGCGCGGCCTGCGCATCGAGCGCAGCGACATCGTGGCGCACGCCTGGTGCGACAACGGCCCGAACTGGCGCGGCGTGATGCTCGCCAGCGCCGAGCGGGTCCTGGCCCTGCAGCCCGACAGCGCCGTCCTCGGCCAGCTGGACATTGGCGTGGTGGGGCCGCGCGGCAAGGTGGGCGTGGTCGGCGCGCATGCCGACGAGGGCATCGCCTTCGAGGTGCGGGCGTTCTTTCCGGGCAACAACGGCCTGGCCGAAGACCCGGTGACAGGCAGCCTGAACGCCGCCCTGGCGCAGTGGCTCATCGGCGCGCACCTGGCACCGCCCAGCTACGTCGCCAGCCAGGGCACCGCGATGGGCCGGGCCGGGCGCGTGCACGTGCACCAGGACGGCGAGCGCATCTGGGTCGGCGGCGGATCGGTCACCTGCGTGAACGGCGAGGTGCGGCTGTGAACCTGCCCGACGCCTGCATCGACCATCTCGTGGTGATGGCCGACCGCCTGGACAGCGGCGTGGACTGGTGCCGCCGCACGCTGGGCGTGGTGCCGGCCATGGGGGGCGAGCACCCGCTCATGGGCACGCACAACCGCCTGCTCAACCTCAGCGGCCCGGCGCACCCGCGCACCTATTTGGAAATCATCGCCATGAACCCCGCCGCCCCCGGGCCGGCGGCGGGCACGCGGCGCTGGTTCGACATGGACGACCCCGCGCTGCAGGCCCGCGTGGCGCGCGACGGCCCGCAGCTCATCCACTGGGTGGCCTCGGTGCGCGACGTGGCC
>NZ_BAAJYT010000554.1:0-1153 GCF_057541515.1 Acidovorax sp. KNOB132 | reverse complement strand
GGACCGGCGCGCGGCCAGGTGGACCACGGCGTCGATGCGCGTCTCGCCCGGGATGTCCTCCAGGCGGTCCAGCGCCCAGACCTGCGGGCCGAAGGTCGCGCGGGCCTGCAGCGGATCGCGCGTCCAGACGATCACGCGCCGGCCTTCGCCTTGCAGCCGGCGCACCAGTGCCGTGCCGATGAAGCCGGTGGCGCCCGTCACCAGCACCGCAGGCCCGTGGGCGGCAACGGGCAGGGGTTCAGCGGATGGCACGGCCGCCCGCAGCCGCACGACGGCGAACGCATTGCGAACGCTCCAGGCCAGCACCACCACGGCCGCCACCGTGAACAGCCAGGACCAGGCCCCGTGCCCGACCCGCACCACGCCGGTCGGCAGGGCCGCGTGCGCCGCGAACAGGGGCGCGATCACGCCGACCAGCACGCCATAGCTCACTGCCAGCAGCGTGTGGAGCACCCGCTCGGCGGGCGGCAGGCGGCGGCTGCGGTCCTCCTCCAGGAAGTCCGCCGCGGTGATGACGATCTCCACCGCCAGCAGGGCCGTCGGCAACAGCACCCACCAGCCCTGCCACTGCACCCAGGCGAATCCCAGGAAGAGCACGCCGTAGAGGGCCTCGCGCGCCGCATGCAGCAGCAGCTCGTGGCGGGCCGAGGTTCGCTGCGGCAGGCGTGCGGACCACTCGTGGTGCCAGAGGTTGTCGAACGCCCCCATCAGGGCCTGCACCGTCAGAACGATGAAAACGATGTCCATGGAATCACTCCTCGGGATCGGTGAACACACCGGTTTGAAAAAACGTGCAACCCCACAGCGGGTGCGCCATGTCCAGGGTGAAGCGGAACGTGCCCGGCCCTTCGTCGCGGTGCTCGACCCGGCACCGCCCCGGGGTAAGCCCATCGGGAATGGGCACGCAGAACGCGCCCAGCGCCAGGAAATAGCGGCGGCTGTAGAACACCAGGGCCCCGTCCTCCACCACCACGTCGAGCGCCATGGACAGCCCGCCGCTCGTGCGCTCCTGCAGGCCGCCGTCCGGGCCGCGCAGCTTGGTCGAGCGCACGACGGCGGCGTCGCGCCGCCCCGGCAGGCGCAGGTGGCGCTCCCACACGACACCGCCGCGCGCGTCGCAGTGCACCCGCACCTCGGCAGGCACGCCGGTCTC
>NZ_BAAJYT010000553.1:0-1162 GCF_057541515.1 Acidovorax sp. KNOB132 | reverse complement strand
GCCTGGCGCAGCACCATGCTCGCGTGGGAGAGCCTGGGCGCCGTGGCCGTGGGCCCGGTGATCGCCCGGCGCGCGCAGCGCCAGATCGACTTCGCACCCACCCGGCCCCCGCTCATCGAGCGCGCCATCAAGACGCAGCCGCAGGGTGCCAAGGCGTTCGAGCGCGTGGGCACGCCCGCCAAGGGCCTGCCCGCCCTCGAATGGCTGCTGTGGACGCAGCCGGCCGCGCCCGCCACGCCGGCCTGCCGGTATGCGGTGGAGGCGGCGCTGGACGTGGAGCGCGAGGCGGTGGCGCTCAAGGCGGCGTTCGACGGCGCCGCCACCACCGACTGGGCCGCCGAGGACGAGCAGGAGCGCTCCACCCAGGCCATGGGCGAGTTCATCAACCAGTGGGTGGGCGGCATCGAACGCCTGCGCTGGGCCCACATGGAAAAGCCGCTGCGCGCCGCCCAGGGCAGCCGCACGCCGGACTACCCACGCGCCGCCAGCGGCCTCACGCCCGAAGCCTGGGCCGCCGAATGGCAGGCCTTGCGCACGCTGGCCGTGCTGCCGCAAGGCGCCGCGCTGCCCAAGCCGGGCGAGGCCCTCGTGCCGCTGGAAACCTACCTGCGAGGCCGCGGCCTGAACCCCCTGGCCGACCAGTTGCTGCAGGCCACGCAGCGCATCGACACCGCCTTTGCCGCCCTGGCGCAGCCCGGAAAGAACACCGGGCCGCAAGTGCTGCAGGCGGCCAAGGAGCTGACCGCGCTCAAGCGCCTGGCCGAGGCCGAGATCGCGCCAGCATTGCAGGTGAGCATCGGGTTTTCGGATGCCGATGGGGACTGACGCCATGCCAACCAAGCGACCGGAAGGCATCCCTGCCGCCTCGGCACCACTGTCGCGCCGGCAGGCGCTGCGGCTCGGCGCAGGCCTGGGGCTGGCCGTGCCGCTGGCCGCCGCCTGGGCCGGCCCGGCCGCCGCCGCGGGCTCGCTGCGCCTGGCAGCGGCATGGCAGCAGGAAGACGGCACCTACCGCATCGGCGTGCTGCAGGCCCGGCCCGGCCAGGACGCACCGCTGCGCGCAATGCACACCCTGGACATTCCCACCCGTGCCCACGGCCTGTGTCCCCTGCCGGACGGCAGCATCGTGGCGGCGTCGCGCCGGCCCGGCGACTGGCGGTGC
>NZ_BAAJYT010000552.1:0-1163 GCF_057541515.1 Acidovorax sp. KNOB132 | reverse complement strand
CGACCGCCTCGCCCAGGCCCTGCTCGCCGAAGCGGCGGCTGGGGCCGAGACCACCCCGCCGGCCGCAGCGCCCACCGATGCCCCGGCCGGTGACGGCGGGCCCGGCGCGGTGCCGCCCTGGCTGGCCCAGGGCGACCCCGTGCGCCTTCCGTCCCAGATGGAGCGCGAGGCCTATGCCTCGCGCCGTTTCCCCCAGGAAGCGAAAGCCGCCGCACTGCCCCAGGCATGGCAGCGCGTGCGCAGCCACTGCGATTTCCACTTCAACCTGCCAGCCACCGATGCGCCCCTGCGCGATCCGCTGCAGCGGACCATCGACCGCCTTGGCCGGCACACGGCCGAGGCCGATGCAGAGGCCGACACCGTACTGCTCGCGCTGGCCCTGGCCAGTTCGGGCTACTACGGCGAGAACGAACCGGCCGCCGCCATCGTGGACTACCTCGTGGCGCAGTACGGACTGCCGGGGGCCGTCGACATCCTCATGGCATCGCAGCGCCTGGAGACGACCAACGATTACGACTCGACCACCAAGAAGCGCCGTGCGCACCTGTCCACCACCGTGACCCGCGCGATGAGCAACGGATGGCGCGGGCCGTTGGGCCAGGGCGAGGAAGCCTTCCGCCGCCATCTCGCGGCCGCGCCACAGGCCGAGTGGGAAGCCTGTGCGGACCGCATCGAGGCCGACCTGCCCTCCCTGCACCCGAGCCGGCAGCCGGCGATGGCGCTGCTGCTGCCCGACCGGCCGGCCGTTTCCGACGCCTTGGCGCACCGGCTTGCCGCCGAGAAGGAGGTGCCCGACACCCTGCACTGGCTGATGCTCACGGCCACCGACCCCGCCGCGATCGCGCTGGCCGCGAAGACGCGGCTGGGCTACTCCGAGGGCTTCTGGGGCAACCGGCGCATGGTGGCGACGGCCGTGCGCGAACGCGGCACCGGCGCGGTGGCGGTGCTGGAACGCGGGGCCGCCGAGGAGGCCGCCGGGGAAGCGCTCGCCACCCTCGGCACGCCCGAGGCCGTGCATGCGCTGGCCAAGGCCGCCAGCAGCTCCAAGGGCGCGCTGGCGCGCCTGTCCCTGGCGGCGGACCGCTGGCCGCTCGCGGCGATCGCGGCCCTCTCGCGGCTGGTGGCCGCGGACGGAAAGGACGCGGGCCTGCTCACGCCCATGC
>NZ_BAAJYT010000551.1:0-1168 GCF_057541515.1 Acidovorax sp. KNOB132 | reverse complement strand
ACACGGTGGCGCTGGCCAAGGGCACGGGCGGCGCGATCGTGGGGCAGGGCGGCAAGGACTGGTTCTTCCTCACGGCGGACTATGCGTTCGGCGCCGCGCTGGAGGCCGATACGGCCAAGGTGGTCAAGGAAAAGGGCGGCAAGGTGGTGGGCAGCGTGAAGCACCCGATCAACGCGTCGGACTTCTCGTCCTTCCTGCTGCAGGCGCAGAACTCCAAGGCGCAGATCCTGGGCCTGGCGAATGCCGGCGGCGACACCATCAACGCCATCAAGGCCGCGCGCGAGTTCGGCATCAACAAGACCATGAAGATGGCGGGCCTGCTGGTCTTCGTGACCGACATCCACAGCCTGGGCCTGAAGAACACCGAAGGCCTGCTGCTCACCACCAGCTGGGACTGGAACCTGGACGACAAGACCCGCGCCTTCGGCCGCAAGTTCTTCGCCAAGACCAAGCGCATGCCGACCGACATCCAGGCGGCCGACTACTCGGCCACCATGAACTACCTGAAGGCCGTGGAGGCCGCCAAGACGCTCGATGCCGACAAGGTGATGGAGAAGCTCAAGTCCACGCCCATCGACGACTTCTACGGTAAGGGCGTGATCCGCCCGGACGGCCGCTTCGCGCACGACATGTACCTGGTGCAGGTGAAGGCCCCGGCCGAATCCAAGGAGCCCTGGGACTACTACAAGGTCGTGAGCAAGCTGCCCGCGGACCAGGTGTGGACCACCAAGGCCGAGAGCAAATGCGCGCTGTGGAAATGAGCTGACGCGCACGATCGAAAAAAAACACATCCGAGATCAGGAGACAAAGCCATGAAAAACAGACAACTCACCCGACTGGCCCTGGTGCTGGGCGCCCTGGGCCTGGCCGCATCGGCCGTGCAGGCCCAGGACAAGGTCAAGATCGGCTTCATCACCGACATGTCCAGCCTGTACGCCGACGTGGAAGGCAAGAACGGCGCGGTGGCGATCCAGATGGCCATCGACGACTTCGGTGGCAAGGTGCTGGGCATGCCCATCGAACTGATGAGCGCGGACCACCAGAACAAGGCCGACATCGCCGCATCGAAGGCGCGCGAATGGATCGACACGCAGGGCCTGACCCTGGTGTTCGGCGGCACCAATTCCGGCACGGCCCTGGCCATGGCCAAGGTGGCGCAGGAGAAAAA
>NZ_BAAJYT010000550.1:0-1169 GCF_057541515.1 Acidovorax sp. KNOB132 | reverse complement strand
AGTCCACCACGGCCACCACCTCGCCGGCGCGGCCCGGGTCGGGCAGCAGCGCGGCGGGCGCGTTCGCGTGTCGTGTGGCGGTGTGGCCGTCGGTGGTCAGCGTGTAGCCGTACTCGGTGGCCGGCCCCGGGTGGCCCGGGGGCAAGGAAAGGATGAGGGTGCTCATGGATGGGTTTCGCGGGCCATTTTAGGGGCGTGGCATGACGGATCGCGCGGCCGGGGTCAGCGGGTGGCCGTGGCGGCGTCGTTGCGCGCGAAGACCCCGCGTTCGCGCCACAGCGTGCGGGCTTCGCGGCCGGCCTTGTAGACCAGGGAGCGTTCCTGCACCACGGTGCTTCCCAGCCGCAGCCGGCCGAGCACTTCGTAGTACGACGAGGAGACGGTGTGCGTGGTGGTGTCCATCCGCGCCGAGCCGCTCAGCAGCTTGCGCGCGTCTTCCTCGTTGCGAAAGTGCCGGGCCTCGCGCGCCTGCACCAGCTGCTGCGCGCCGGCCATGTCCAGCCCCTCGATGCTGGCCTGCAGCACCTGGGCGCTGGCCGTGTTCAGGTTCACCCGCGTGCTGCGCGGCAGCACGGTGGCGTAGGGCTCCAGCGCCGCGATGGTGGCGGCGTCCACGCCCAGCCAGGACAGCTGCGACAGGGTGCGCGGCATCAGGGGCGCGTTGCCCGCATCGCCGCCCGTGGCCTTGGCCTGGCGCAACCCGTCGGCCAGCAGGTTCAGCTGCTGGCGCGGCAGGCCGAGCTGCTCGAAAAGGCGGGTGAACTGGCGCAGGGGGATCTCCTGCACCGCATTGCCGTCCACCAAGTTGAAGAGGTTCAGGCGCGACTGCAGGTCGATGATCCGGCCGGACAGGAAGGCATCGGCCGTGTCGGTGCTCGCATCCTCGGGCTGGCTCACGTTGCGGTCCGCCGCGAGGAAGGTGGACAGGCGCGCTTCTTCCAGCGGCACCGCCCAGGGCTCGGCCAGGTGGTCGGTGCCGTCGCTGTCGCGCGCGGCGGCGTCCTCGCGCAGGATGAGCCGCGACCAGTCGAGCGCGCCGGCCAGGATCCACGCCGACTGCGCGCGTGCGCGCTCGGCGGTCTCCACCTCGACCGCGCGCCACTGCTGCCACATGGCCGCGGCCGCGAACGTGGCCACCAGCGTCACCGTGAGCATGGCGGCCAGCAGCG
>NZ_BAAJYT010000549.1:0-1171 GCF_057541515.1 Acidovorax sp. KNOB132 | reverse complement strand
GGCGCCGGTCGCGGCCCCCGCGCCGCCCTCGCCGTCGCGCACGGCCACCGAGGTGGTGAGCCGCATGATGGACAACATCGCGCAGGACCAGCGGCTGCCCCCGCCCATCCAGCGGGCCGTGCAGAACCTGCGGCCCGCCATCAAGCAGCTGGTGCGGCACGACCGGCGGTTCTTCACCGACGACAAACACCCCGCGCGCCGCCTGCTGGACGAGCTGACGCAGCGCGCGCTGGACTTCGAATCCGATGCCGACCCCCGTTTCGACCGCTTCATGCGGCTCGTGGACGAGGCGGTGAGCCACCTGGCCACCAGCGAAAGCCAGGACGCCGACACCTTCGCCACCGTGCTGACGGCGCTCGAATCGGCCTGGGCGTCGCAGGAGCGCCAGTTGCGCGAGGCCCAGGAGGCCGAGCGGCAGGCCGCCCTGCGCGTGCAGCAGCGCGAGGCCCTGTCCAAGCGCATCGCGGCCGACATCCGCGCGCTGGCGGGGGCGGACCAGGTGCCCCGGGACATTCTCGATTTCGCCGCCGGTCCCTGGGCCGACGTGGTGGCGCTCGCGCAGATGGACGACCCCGGCAGTGCCGATGGCGACCCCGGCGGCTACCTCGCCCTGGTGCCCGAACTGTTCTGGATCGCCCAGCCCGAGGTGGCCGCGGCCGAGCCCGAGCGGCTGGGCGGCACCGTCACGCGCATGCTCGGCACCGTGCGCCAGGGCCTGGACAGCGTGGGCCATGCCGAGGCCATGGCGGGCGCGTGCTCGAGCGCATCGCCGGCCTGCACCAGGCCGCGATGGAGCGCGCCGCCAGCCTGGCCTTGCAGCCGGCCGGTGCGTCCACCGAAGAGCCGGACGGCATGGAAACCATCGTGCCGCCGGAATCGCTCTATGGCTCGCTGCACGAACCCGGCGTGGCCGACGAGGGGGGCGATGCCGCCGCCAGCGGCGCCGAGGCCACCAACGACTTTCCGCTGGGCAGCTGGGTCGAGCTGATCTCCAACCAGCGCGCCGTGCACACGCAGCTGACCTGGTCGAGCCCGCACCACACGCTGTTCCTGTTCACCGCGGCCGACGGCAGCACGCAGTCGATGACGCGCCGCATGCGCGACAAGCTGATGGCCGAAGGGGCGTTGCGGGTGCTGCCCGGCCCGCCGCCCGCGGTGGCGGCCGCCCACG
>NZ_BAAJYT010000548.1:0-1178 GCF_057541515.1 Acidovorax sp. KNOB132 | reverse complement strand
GCCGGCGGCGGGGCGCCGCCCGGCAGGCACAGCGCGCAGTCGAGCGTGTGCAAGCCCCCACCATCGGGCGCAGTGCCATCGTCCTGCGCCACGAGCTGGAACACGCCCGCGGCACTGCACACCACCATCAGCGACTGCGGGTGCACCAGGGGCGACGCCGCGGCCACGCCCAGCGCCAATGCGAACCACGCCAGGAGCCAGCGGGCGGTGAGGAAGGGCGTGCGCAGCGCATTCATGGGCGGGGGGATTATCGGCGCTGGGGCCAAGCGCGCATGGCGGCCCGACCATCAAAGAAAGGCGCGCGGCGTCACGGCAGGGCCACCCAGCCGGGATGGCCGGGCATCGCAGCCTCTTCGGCCACCAGGGCTGCGCAGCACTGCGCCACGTGATCGACCAGCGCCCGCACGCGCGCCGGCATGAACCGGTGGCTGGGCAGCACGGCGTGCAGGGCATAGCGCTGTCCCCGCCAGTCGGGCAGCAGCGCGACCAGGGCGCCCGAGCGCAGGCTGGCGCGCACGTCGATCGCCGACTTGTAGACGATGCCGCCACCCGCCAGCGCCCATTCATGCGCAATGGAGCCGTCGTCCACGCTGCGCTCGCCCTCCACGGCCACCGAGACCGCCTCGCCATCGGCCGCCCGCTCGAAATGCCAGCGCACCTCCCGCCGGCCGGCGATGTGCAGGGTCAGGCAGTCGTGCCCCGCCAGCTCGGCGGGGTGCCGGGGTACGCCCCGCCGCGCCAGGTAGGCCGGTGCGGCGCAGGCCACGCGCCGGGTGATGCACAGCGGCCGGGCGATCAGTTGCGAGTCGGCCAGCGCGCCATAGCGCAGGGCCACGTCCACCGCATCGCGGCGCACGTCCTGCACCCGGTCGCTGACCGACAAGGCCAGGTGCACGCCCGGGTGCTGCTGCAGGAAGCGGTCGAACCACGGCAGCAGCAGGCTGCGCGACAGGTCCGACGGCGCGGCCACGCGCACGGTGCCGCGCAGCGCGCCGGCCTCCGAGGCCGCCTGGCTCGCGCCCTCCTCCAGCAGCTCGAGCGCCCGCGCCGCGTAGTCGAGCAGGGTCTGCCCCTGGTCGGTGAGCCGCATGGCGCGGGTGGAACGCTCGAACAGGCGCGCGCCCACTTGCGCCTCCAGCCGCTTGAGCATGGCGCTGGCCGCTGCGGGCGTGATTTCC
>NZ_BAAJYT010000547.1:0-1179 GCF_057541515.1 Acidovorax sp. KNOB132 | reverse complement strand
CGGCGCGCCCCCGGCCGGGCCCGGGGTGTAGTAAAAAAGCCTGTTGGCCGCCGAGGGCGCGTGCCGCCGGCCGATCCACCCCGCCGATCCGATGCCGCCGCCCGCCCCCTCGCCTTCCGTCCCGCCCCTGGTCTGTTCCTATCCGGAGAATCCGCCCATGCTGAACCGTCGCACCGTCCTCGCCACCGGCGCCCTGGCCACCGTGCCGCTCGCCGCGCCCCTGCAGGCGCTGGCCCAGGGCAAGAAGGACGCCGTCACCCTCGCCATGACGCTGGAGCCCCCGGGGCTGGACCCGACGGCCGGCGCGGCCTCGTCCATCGGCGAGATCACGCTGTACAACGTGTTCGAGCCGCTCACCAAGATCAACGCGGACGGCAGCGTCTCGCCGCTGCTGGCCGAAAGCTGGGAGGTCTCGCCCGACCTCAAGACCTACACCTTCAAGCTGCGCGGGAACGTCAAGTTCCACAACGGCGCGCCGTTCAACGCGGCGGCCGTCAAGTTCTCGTTCGAGCGCGCGGCGGGCGACAAGAGCACCAACAAGGACAAGCGCACCTTCGCCAACCTCACCACGCAGGTGGTGGACGACCTCACGGTGGTGGTCATCAACAAGGACATCGACCCCGACCTGCTCTTCCTGCTGGGCCAGGCCACCGCCGTCATCGTGGAGCCGGGCAGCGTCGACACCAACGCCACCAAGCCCGTCGGCACGGGGCCGTACCGGCTCGAATCGTGGAGCAAGGGCGCCTCGGTCACGCTGGCGCGCTGGGACGGCTACCGCACGGCGAACGCGGTGCACATCCGCCGCGCGACCTTCCGCTTCATCTCGGACCCGGCCGCGCAGGTGGCGGCCCTGATGGCGGGGGACGTGGACGCGTTCCCGCGCGTCACGCCGCGCAGCGTGGCGCAGTTCAAGGCCAACCCGCGTTTTCAGGTGATCGTGAGCGGCTCGCGCGCCAAGACCATCCTGGCCATCAACCAGCAGAAGAAGCCGCTGGACGACGTGCGGGTGCGCCGCGCCATCGCGGCCGCCATCGACCGCAAGGCCGTGATCCAGGGCGCCGGGGACGGCCTGGGCGTGCCGATCGGCAGCCACTACGTACCGGGCGCCTTCGGCTACCTGGACACCACGGGCATCAACCCCTTCGACCCCGAAAAGGCGAAGAAGCTGCTGGCCGAGGC
>NZ_BAAJYT010000546.1:0-1182 GCF_057541515.1 Acidovorax sp. KNOB132 | reverse complement strand
CGCCGTCTCGCGCGCCAGGCGGTGGCGCGCGATGGCCGGGCCCCGCTCCACGTTCTGCGTTCCGTGCCGCAGGGCCCGGAAAGGCGACTTGCCGACGATCGGGTTGCGCAGCAGGCGCGCGCGCTCGGGCGTGGCGCGCTTGATCCAGCGGCCGGTCTTCATCAGGCGGGCGTTGATGGCGGCGAAGTCCGTTCCCGGCCCGGTCTGGAACAGGTCGTTGCGCACGGCGGTCAAGGCCCACTGGTGGGGCTGGGCCGCGTCCACCTCGCCCGCCATGCGCGCCGCGGCGCAGGCGACGGCCTTGCCGGTCAGCGTGTCCAGGGCCGATTCGCTGGCCAGGATGGCAGCAGGATCACCCCGCTCCGCGTGCTGTGGGGGCATCGCCGTTGCGGCCTTGAGCAGCAGCGTGAAGTCCTGGAGGTGCGCCGCATCCACGGGGCGGGCCACGATGGCCTGGAGCACTTCCAGGCCCGTGGGCGTGCCGGCCAGGGCGGCTGCCACCTGCCACACCGCCCGCCGTGCCGCCAAGGTGGCATCGCTCGGATGGCCCGCATCGGAGCGCCGCGGCGAGCCTGGCAGCGACCGGTCAGGGCCGCCATCCAGCGAAGCCGAGGGCGTGTGATAGACCGAACCCCCTTCCATCGACGAGGCCGATGGCGAGCGCGAGACTGCGGGCGAGACCGGGGGCGACAAGGGAGCCGGCTCGTCGTCGCCCCCCATGCAAGGAGCCTGCGGGCGTGTAGAAGACCGAGGCCGCGTCGTCGTCCGGCGCACCGGCCCGCTGCTGCCAGGCCGCGGCGATTTCCTGCTGCGGATCGAACTCCTGCAGGAGTTCCAGCGCGCCCAGTGCCAATTGTGCGTCGCCGCCCGTCGCGGCGGCCAGGGCTTCGGCCAGGATCACGGTGGGCGCGCCAGGAAGCCCCGGAATCGGTGCCATGCGCGAAAAATCCATCTCGGTCAGCGCGAGTGCGAGATCTGCCGCCACGCCGAAACGCTGCCCGCCCGGCCCGAACAGCGCCTTCGTCAACGTGGAGCCGTCGGGCTCGGCCTGTGCCATGGCATCGAGCAGCACATGGGTGGCTTGGGGCTGGGCGGCAGCGGCCTGCGCGGCCGCCGGGGCGTTGGCGTGGCCAGCGGCCTCATTCCTGTCCGGCAAGGCGCCACGCGGCGGCAGGGTCGATG
>NZ_BAAJYT010000545.1:0-1183 GCF_057541515.1 Acidovorax sp. KNOB132 | reverse complement strand
ACTCGTTCACCGCGTCGTGCACCTTCTGCTGCACCGTCCTTGGGCGTGGCGGCAGGCATGGTAGATTGCCGTACCAGGCGCTGATGTCCGACCTGCGGCAGGCCGGCCTCGGTCCATGGTGGGCACCTGCGGCAGCTGCGGGTTGCGCTGCGGCGTGGTCACGGCCAGGGCGCGCATCTTGGCGGACTTGATCTGGCCCAGCACCGAGGGCATGGTGTCGAAGCTCATCTGCACCTGGCCGCCCACCAGATCGACCAGCGCGGTGCCGCTGCCCTTGTACGGCACGTGCATCAGGTCGATGCCGGCCGCGTCCTTGAACATCTCGGCCGCGATGTGCTGCGTGCTGCCCGCGCCGCTGCTGGCGAAGTTGATGGTGCCGGGCGCTTTCTTCGCCAGGGCCACCAGCTCCTTGACCGACTGCGCGGGCAGGGCGTTGGTCACCACCAGCACGTTGGGCACCGCGCCCACGAAGGCTACCGGCACCAGGTCGCGGTTGTTGTCGTAGGCCAGCTTCAAGAGGTGCGGGGCGATGGCGTGCGCGGTGACCGCGCCCATCACCATCGTGTGGCCGTCGGTGGACTTGGCGGTGGCATCGGCCGCCAGCGTGTTGGAGGCTCCCGGGCGGTTTTCCACCACCGTGGGCTGCTTGAGCAGCGGGCCCAGCCGGTCGGCCACGGCACGGGCCATGGCGTCGGTGCCGCCGCCCGGGGCCGAGCCCACCAGGATGCGGACGGGCCGGGTCGGCCATTCCTGGGCGCTGGCGCCCAGGGGGATGAGGACGGCGGCGGCCAGGGCCAGGCCGGGCAGGGGGATGCGGCACCACATGGTTTGTCTCCTGTTGTATGCATGCCCATGGACCGGGCATTGAGGGGCATCCTAGGGCGCGGCCTGCGGGCCGTAAATTGAAATGAAATGATGGATTGATATCCATTGGTTATCGTTTCCGGTCGCGTGTGGATGCCACCGGAATGGGGGCCTGCGGTTGAATGCCCCGCGCGCGGCTCACTAAACTCGGCGCTGCTCCCTCCCCACCGGATTCCCACCCTCCATGCACCGACTGCCCTGGCCCCTGCCCGCCCTTCTGGCCTGGGCCGCCGCATGGCTGGCGTACCTGGGCCTGCAGGGCCGGGTGGCGCCGGTGGCGGCGCTGATCGCGGCCTGCGCCGTGGGCACCGCGGCCAGC
>NZ_BAAJYT010000544.1:0-1189 GCF_057541515.1 Acidovorax sp. KNOB132 | reverse complement strand
GGGTGGCCCGCCGCATCGAGCAGCAGGCGCGCGCGCCACAGCCCGGGTGGGGGTGGGCCTGGGCCAGCGCATCCAGGCAGGCCTGAACGCGCGCCGCGTCGAAGGCATGGCCGAAGTGCGCGGCCGAGGCGGCCAGCCGCGCCACGTGGTCGGCGCGGTGGCGCAGCACGCCCTCCTCCAGCGCCAGGGTTTCCAGCAGGTCGAACGGGGCGCTGGCGCGCTGCAGGAAGGCGCTCTTGTGCTGCCACTCCTGCCACTCCGCCGCGGCCTGGGCGCCGGAGGTGATGCCGCTGCCGATGCCGCACCGCGCGTCGCGGCCGCGCAGCGTCACGGTGCGGATGGGCACGTTGAAAGTGGCGGCCACGGCGCCCTCGCCGTCCGGCCGCACGATGCCCACCGCGCCGCAGTACACGCCGCGGGGTGCAGCCTCCAGCGCGTGGATGGCCTGCATCGCCCGCACCTTGGGCGCCCCGGTGATGGAGCCGCACGGGAACAGCGCGGCGAACACGTCGGCCAGCGTGGTGCCGGCGCGGGTGCGGGCCTCGACGTCGGACGTCATCTGCCACACGGCCGGCAGCGCCTCGGTGTGGAACAGCGCGGGCACGCGCACGCTGTGCGGCTCGGCGATGCGCGAGAGGTCGTTGCGCAGCAGGTCCACGATCATCACGTTCTCGGCGCGCTCCTTGGGTGAGGCGCGCAGCGCGGCGGCCTGTGCGGCGTCTTCGTTGGGCGTGACGCCGCGCGGCGCCGTGCCTTTCATGGGCCGCGCCAGCAGCGAACCCCCGCGCCAGTCGAAGAACAGCTCGGGCGAGACCGACAGGATCTGCTCGGCACCACCGTCGATGCACGCGGCATAGCCACCCGGCTGGGCGCGCTGCAGCGCGGCGAACAGCGGCAGCGCCGCCTGCGCCCCTCCCACCGGCGACACGGTGCCCCGGATCGGCGCGGTGTAGTTGACCTGGTAGAACTCGCCGGCCGCGATGGCCTGGTGAAGGTGCGCCAGGGCGGCATCGAACGCGGCGCGCTGCGGGCGGGTGTGCCAGTCCACCGTGGGCGCTCCCGCGCCGCCACCATCGCCAACGCCGGGGGAGACTGTGGGATCGGGCCAGGGCAAGGCCCGGTCGAACACGGCGAACCATGCCAGGGGGCCGTCGGCCGGGTGGGTGCGCAGCGCGGCGTCGAACGCGCC
>NZ_BAAJYT010000543.1:0-1190 GCF_057541515.1 Acidovorax sp. KNOB132 | reverse complement strand
GCCATGGGCGGCCACCCGGGCCTGCAGCGGCAGCGCGCCGGGGGAATGGTCGGGGTGCGAATGCGTGCACACGATCATGCGGATGTCGCCGCCGGCCGCGCGCCACAGGCGCTCCAGGTGCTCGGCATCCTGCGGGCCGGGGTCGATGGCGATGAACCCCGTGGCCGGGTCGCCCACCAGGTAGCTGTTGGTGCCGGGGCCGGTCATCACGCCAGGGTTGGGCGCGGTCAGGCGCTGCACATTGCGCAGCAGCGGCACCGGGCGGTCGCTCTGCCAGTCGAGCGGGTGCACGATCTGGCCGTCGGGGCACACCAGCGCCAGTTCGCCGAAGGGCGGCTCGTGCTCCATGTGGCGCGACTCCCGGCCCGCCAGCAGGCCGGCGCGCGGGCAGCTGGTCCACAGCGGCGCCTCGTGCGCCACGGCGGCCAGCACGGCGTCCACACCGTCGAACCGGGCCAGGCGCTCCAGCGTGCGGATGGTGGGGTAGATCATGAAGAAGCGGCCTGCGGCATGGCGCTCCAGCGCGTCGGCCGGGCGCACCCACACCGGCTCGAACTGCTCGGCCTCGTCGGCCACGGGTTCCTGGCCCTCGGGCATGCGCGCCACGAGAAAGGGCACGTCGAAGCGGCGCGGAAGGTCGCGGTCGGCCGTCCAGTGGGCGAGCAGGAACACGGCATCGGCCGCCAGCCGCAGCCCGCGCGCCTGGCACTGCGCCACGAACGGCGCGTGGCGGTCGAGCGCGGCGATGTCAGCGGCACCGGCGAAGCGGCCGTCGGCACGGCGCGCCAGCAGCACACCCAGTTCCTCGAAGCTCTCGCGGATGGCGGCGATGGCCTGGGTCACGCGCAGGTCGTTCTGCGTGGCGCGCCGGTCCGCGGCGGCGTGCGAGGCGGGCGCGGCGTCCAGCGCGTCGATGCCGCCGCCCGGGAACACGTAGGCGTCGGGCGCGAAGCTGGCGTTGGGCGAGCGGCGCGTCATCAGCACTTCGAGCCCGGTGCCGCCGCCGGCTGCCGGCGCGTCGCGCAGCAGCAGCACGGTGGCCGCGGCGCGCGTGGCCACCGGTTCGCGGTGGGGGTGGAGTTGTTGGGAGGTGCGGGGCATCGGGCGATTATCGGCAGTGGGCGCTGGGGCGCCGCCCGCCCGCGCCCCGTTGGGGAGCTAGACGGCCGATTGCTATAAAAAATAATAGC
>NZ_BAAJYT010000542.1:0-1192 GCF_057541515.1 Acidovorax sp. KNOB132 | reverse complement strand
CGGGCCTCGGCATCGCCCAGGGTGGGGCGCACACCGTGCAACTGCGCGCCCACACGGCGCGCCGCCTCGGCCACCTCGGGGCCCAGCAGCTCCAGCCGCTCGGGCGTGAGCCGCCAGGCCGGCCCGGCCACGCTGAGCGCGCCGCGCACCTGGCCCAGGCCGTCGATGATGGGCGCGCCCACGGCAGCGCCACGCCGGGCACGATCTCTTCGTCGTCGATGGCGTAGCCGCGCGCCGCCGTGACCCGCAGCTCGGCCAGCAGGCGCCGCCGGTCGGTCAGCGTGCGGGGCGTGAGGGGGCGCAGCACCAGTTCGCGCACCAGGGCATCGCGCGCCGCGCCGTCCATGGCGGAGAGGATGGCCTTGCCCTGGCTGGTGCAGTACACCGGCTTGCGCTGGCCCAGCGCGCTGGACGAGCGCTGGCTGTGCGCGCCATCGCAGCGCTCCAGCGACACCACGTCGCGCCCGTCCAGCGCGGCCAGGTAGGTGGTCTCGCCCGTCAGGTCGCGCAACGTGCGCAGTTCCATCACGGCCGCCGCGGCCAGATCGGGCATGGCATGGGCCTGGCGTGCCAGCTCGAAGCAACGCACGCCCAGGCAGTACACCTTGCGCAGCGGATCGCGGCGCAGCATGCCGCGCGCCACCAGCGTGGCCAGCAGGCGGTAGGCCGTGGTGCGGGGCAACGCCAGCCGCGCCGCCAGGTCGGCGTGGCTCAGGCCTTGCGGCGCGGCGCCCACGGCGTCCAGCACGTCGAGGGCTTTTTCGAGCGCGGCGGTGCCGTCTCCGGGCGATGCAGGCATGTTTGTCTCACGAAATGGAATTCAGAACCGCGCGGGAAGGGGACGGCGGGCCGCAGGGATTTTAGGCGGCTCGCCCTTTCATTACGATGGCAGGCTCCCAACGGCGGGCCCCTGCCGATCGGCGAACAATTCCATTCAGTGAGACAGCAGGCCGCGACGGCCCTTGCCCTTTTCAGGAACCTCCATGCCCGACAACACCCTGCAATCCATCGACGCCCGCACCGGCCAGCCCCACGGCGCCGCCTGGCCGGAATCCACCCCGGCCGAGATCGACACCGCCGTGGCCGCCGCCGCGAGCGCCGCCGATGCCTTCGCCGCCACATCGGCCGCCGACCGCGCCGCTTTGCTGCGCGCGCTGGCCGAGGCCCTGGAGGCCCAGCGCGAGGCCCTGGT
>NZ_BAAJYT010000541.1:0-1199 GCF_057541515.1 Acidovorax sp. KNOB132 | reverse complement strand
ACGCGGGCGAGCGCCCGCGGCTGGCGCTGCTGCCGTCGTGAACCGTGCGCGAATCGGCTGGCGCCTGCGCGCGCTCGTTCAGCCCGTAGTCGCGCAGCACGGCCGCCACGCGCAGGCGGTAGTCGGCGAACACGCCCGCGCGACCGGCGGCCTGCGCCTGGCGGTGGCTCTCGCACTGGCGCCACCGCGCCACGGCGGCCTCGTCGCGCCAGAACGACAGCGACAGCAGCTTGCCCGGCTGGCTGAGGCTCTCGAACCGCTCGATGGAGACGAAGCCGTCCATGCGCTCCAGCTCGCAGCGCAGCGAGGCGGCGGTGTCGAGGTAGGGCTGGCGGCCTGCGGCGCTGGGCACGACCTCGAAGATGACGGCGATCATGCGGCGGCTCCGGCGGCGGGCGGCTCCCCTGGGGATGCCAGCAGCGACAGCGGCGGGTGCGGCGGCAGGGCGGGGCGCTGGAACGTGCCCTCCACCACCTCGGCGAACGTGCGCTGTTCGCGCAGGATGAAGCGCTGGCGCTGCGCCCGCTCGAAGTTGGCGCGGCCTTGCGGGTCGGTCCGCAGCCGTGCGCGGTAGGCCTCGTAGGCCGCGAGGCTGTCGAACGCGATCAGGCCCCAGGCCTCGTCGTTGGTGCCCTCGCTGGGCACGAAGTAGCCCAGCAGGTGGCCGCCGCAGCGCGGAATGATGTGGCCCCAGTGTGCGGCGTACTCGCGAAACGCGGCGATCTGGAAGGGGTCGAGCTGGTAGCGAATGAAGCAGGTGAGGGCCATGGAGGGTTCCTTGAGTAGATGGTCGGGGGCGAAGGCACAGGGCCGGCGGGGCGCCGCATCCGCACGGCATGGTGGCCATTGGGCCGCGTTCCGCGGGGTCGATGCTTCGCCGTGGAACGAAGCATCCCGGCCGGCGCCTGCGGCACACTGGCCGGCATGAACACCAACCAGATCGCGCACATCGCCGCGCTCGTGGGCGAGCCGGCGCGCACCGGCATGCTGCTGGCGCTGATGGACGGGCGGGCGCTCACGGCGCGCGAGCTGGCCGATGCCGCGCACATCACCCCGGCCACCGCCAGCCGGCACCTCGCGCTGCTGGTGCAGGCACGCCTGCTGTCCGTGCAGAGCCAGGGCCGCCACCGCTACCACCGCCTGGCCTCGGCCGAGGTGGCGCGGCTGCTGGAGGGGCTGATGCAACTGGCCGCGGGCCA
>NZ_BAAJYT010000540.1:0-1210 GCF_057541515.1 Acidovorax sp. KNOB132 | reverse complement strand
CTTCTCCAGCGGCCCGGCGCACCGCCGCGCCGGCCGCAGCCAGGTCCGCCGCGCCGCGCAAGCGGACGGGCCAGTGACCGCCACCACCCGCACTTTTTTCTGACATGGCCGCCCGCGCAGCGGGCCGCCGCGACCTTTGCCACCGACCATGAAACTCTTTCCCAACGGCCACGCCACCCATCCCCAGTGGCGCATGGCGGCCGCGCTGGTGCTGGCGCAACTGCGCGCGCAGATGGCGCTGCCGCAGTACGCCAGCGCGCCCACCCTGGGGGTGCTCTACATCACCGACCACTATGCGGACGAGGCGCAGGCCCTGCTCGACTTCGTGTCGGCCGAACTGCCCGAGGTGACCGACTGGAGCGGCACCGTGGGCGTGGGCGTGGCGGCCAACAACGCTGAATACTTCGACGAGCCGGCGCTGTCCGTCATGCTGCTGGACCTGCGGTCCGACCAGTACCGCGTGTTCTCCGGCGTGGCGCCCCTGGCGCGCAATGCGGCCAGCGGGTTCGTCGCCCACACGGCGCTCGTGCACGCGGACGGCCGCACGCCCGACCTGGCCGAGCTGATCGATGAAATGGCCGACCGCACGGCCACCGGCTACCTGTTCGGCGGCTTGTCGGCCAGCCGCAACGCGAGCGTGCAGTTCGCCGTGGGCGGCAACGGCAACATCGCGGGGCAGGGCGGCGCGCGCGGCGTGTTCGACGGCGGACTGTCGGGCGTGGCCTTCAGCGAGGGCGTGAGCCTGCTGTCGCGCGTCACGCAGGGTTGCCAGCCCGTGGGGCCGCTGTGCACCATCACCGAGGCGCAGGACAACGTGGTGCTGGCGCTCGACGGCCAGCCGGCGCTGGATGCGCTGCTGGACACGCTGCACATCTCGCTGGACGGCGACCCGCAGCCCGCGCTGCGCGAAGTGCGGGCCACGCTCGCGGGCCTGGTGGATGCCGGCGTGCAGCCGCTCGGCCGGGCCGGGCATTTCGGCACGGACACCCGGGTGCGCCACATCGTGGGGCTCGACGCCACGCGCCGGGGCGTGGCCCTGGCCGACCAGGTGGAAGAGGGCATGCGCTTGGCGTTCTGCCAGCGCAACGTGGCGGCGGCCCGCGCCGACCTGATGCGCATCTGCGCCGAGATCCGCGAGGAACTCACGCCCGAGGAGGCCGAGACCCTGCCCGCACCGTCGGCCGACAGCGAGCGCCGCGCGCTGGCGCAG
>NZ_BAAJYT010000539.1:0-1211 GCF_057541515.1 Acidovorax sp. KNOB132 | reverse complement strand
GGCCGGCGCGCTGGGCGTGGCCACGCCGCTGATGGTGGAACGGTACGTGCGCGGCAGCGGCCGCTACAACACCGCGCTGGGGCTGGTGATGACGCTGCAAGGCGTGGGCGCGGCGCTGAGTCCCGCCGTTGCCAACAGCGTGGTCGGGGCGCAGGGGCATTTCGGCCTCGCGTTCGCCGTGCTGGCGGGCTGCGCGGTGCTGGCCCTGCCGGTCTTCTGGCTGGCGCAGCGGACTGCGGGCCGCCGCGGCGCGGCAACCGCACCGCCGCCGCCCTTGCCGGCCTGAGCGGGAAGGCCCCTCCCACGCCGTTCCGATTGACGCCTGCGGGCCTGCTGCGTTACAACATGTTTCCTGCCGCGTCCCGATGGCTGATACCGATTCTCCGGTGCAACCCCTGCGTTGCCTGCCCCCGCGGCCTGTCCCAACCGAAACTGCAGGGAGCACTCCGCATGGCACGACGCGACGGCATCCACGACATCTCCATGGGCGCGCACGACGCCCTGCATGCGATCGGCCGCCGGGCTGACGCGCTGTTGCTGGGCATCGTCGCCCTGGGCGGGGCCGTCGCCCTCTGGATCGGCGTGGTGCACGGCCGGCCCGGCACCGCCGCGCTGTGGGGCCTGGGTTTGACGGGCCTGGCCGCCCTGGCCTACCTGCTGGCACGCGGCACGCTGCTCAGCCGGCTGGCCATGGTGGTGGCCGGCATGGGCATGGTGGCGCTGCACATCCAGCTCAGCCTGGGCGCCACCGAGATGCACTTCGGCGTGTTCGTGTTCCTGGCCTTCCTGCTGGCCTACCGCGACTGGCGGCCCATCCTCTTCGCGGCGGGGCTGATTGCCGTGCACCACATCGCGTTCGACCGGCTGCAACTGGCGGGGTTGCCGATCTATTGCCTGACCGAGCCCGACTTCGGCCGCATCCTCATCCATGCCAGCTTCGTGGTGGTGCAGACCGCGGTGGAAGTCGCCATCGCCCTGCGCACGCGGGCCGACGCCATCGAATCGGCCGAGCTGCAGCAGCTGTGCCGCCTGCAGCCGAACGGCCAGCTGTCGCTGGATGTGGGCCACGTGGCCGTGCGCAGCGCGGCGGCCCGGGCGCTGCAGGGTGCCTTGGGGCGTCTCAATGGCGTGGTGGCCGACGTGCACCAGGCCGCGGCCGGCCTGGCGTCGGCCTCGGGCGAGATCGCCTCCGGCAACCACGACCTGAGCCA
>NZ_BAAJYT010000538.1:0-1215 GCF_057541515.1 Acidovorax sp. KNOB132 | reverse complement strand
CAATCCTCGGCCAGGGCGGCATCGCGCAGGGCCATGGGCATTTCGGGCGGCGGGGCCGCCGGTGCCGCGCCCGGGGCGGCGGGCGGCAGCGATCCGGTGCCGTGCACCCAGAAGGAGTTGACCGGGCCCAGGCCCTGCGCCGCACGCGCGTCGTTGAAGGCATGGGTGTAGAGCAGCATCTGCATCTCGCTTTGCAGGCGGTGCAGCAGGCGGGCCTTTAGCGCATCGGGCATCCAGGCGCGCACGTCGCGCTGGATCACGCGGTCCAGCGAGGCGGTGGCGAGCCCTTCGAACACGGCGCCGCGCGCCAGCCAGCGCGTGGGCTGCTCATAGGCGAGCACGATGCCGTCCTCGGCGAACCAGGGCGCCACGATGTCCAGCAGCGCGCGCGATGCGGCCTCGTCCAGGCGCAGCGCGGCCGGATCGCCGACGGTGACGTGCTCGGTGGTCACGCGCCATTCGCAGGGCGTGACGAAGGCCCAGGCCGTGCCGCCATCGCCATCGGCGCCAGTGACGCCGGTCTGGCGCTGGTGCCAGGCGGCCCATGGCGCCTGGCGGCGGGTGGCTGGCAAACCCAGGTGGCGGGCCAGGGCGCGCTCGTGGGGGGGGGATGAAATCGGTCTCGTCTCCGGGGTCGGTGGCGGGGGCCGGCAGGCGGGCGAGCAGCCGGTCGAGGTGGGGCAGGGCGAGGTCCTGCAAGGCCTGCTGGCATCCGTCCGAGGGGCTGGCCGCGAACGGAATGAGCAAATGGGGGGTGTCCGACATGGGCGTATTGTCCGGGATGCCACAATCGGCGCCGCCCGGTGGCCGACATTTCCAGAGCGGCGGCGGGCCTTCCATCACACCCATGCAAATTCCCTACGAGCTGGCCCTGGGCTGGCGCTACACCCGGGCCGGGCGCGCCACGCGGCGCAACGGCTTCATCTCGTTCATCTCGGGCGTCTCCATGCTGGGCATCGCGCTCGGCGTAGCGGCGCTCATCATCGTGCTCAGCGTGATGAACGGCTTTCAGAAAGAGGTGCGCGACCGCATGCTGAGCGTGGTCTCGCACATCGAGATCTTCGCCCCCCCACGGCGCGGCGCTGCCGGACATGCCGCGCACGCTGGCCCAGGCGCGGGCCAACCCCGAGGTCGTGGGCGCGGCGCCGTTCGTGTCCGCGCAGGCGCTGCTGGCGCGCGGCGAGGACATGAAGGGCACGCTGGTGCGCGGCATCG
>NZ_BAAJYT010000537.1:0-1217 GCF_057541515.1 Acidovorax sp. KNOB132 | reverse complement strand
GCCCCGCGCTGGCGCAGGGCGCGGGCGCGGTGCCGGGGTTCCCCGTCACCGTGCCCAACTGCGGCGACACGCTGCGCATCGCCGCGCCGCCCCAGCGCATGGTCGTGCACGACCTGAACATGGTGGAGATGGCAATGGCGCTCGGGCTGCAGTCGTCCATGGTGGGCGTGACGGGCATCACCGGCTGGTACAAGACCGATGCGGCGTTCCTGCGCAGCCTGGGGGCCATTCCGGAGCTGGCCCCCAAGTACCCCACGCTGGAAACGCTGCTGGCCGCCAAGCCCGACCTGTTCTTCGCCGGCTGGTACTACGGCATGCAGCCTGGGGGCGAGGTGACCCCTGCCACCCTGGCGCCGCACGGCATCCAGACGCTGATCCTGACCGAAAGCTGCGCGCACACGCTCGGCGACAAACCGCGCGCCACGATGGACCTGCTGTACGGCGACCTGCTGCGCCTGGGCACCGTTTTCGGCCGCCGTGCCGAGGCCGAGCGGCTCATTGCGCAATGGCGCGAACGGGTCCGGGCCGCGACCCGGTCGCCGCTGCCGCAGCCGCCACGCGTGTTCGTCTACGACTCGGGCGAGGACAAGCCCTTCACCGCGGGCCGCGCCGCCATGCCCACGGCCCTGATCGAGGCCGCGGGCGGGCGCAACGTGCTGGGCGATGCCCCCATGAGCTGGGGCACCAGCGCCTGGGAGACGGTCGCGGCGAGCAACCCGCAGGTCATCGTCCTGCTGGACTACCAGAATGGCCAGGGCCCGGAACACCTTCAGCGCCTCCTGCAGGCGCACCCGGCCATGCGGCTGACCGACGCCGTGCGCCAGCGCCGCTTCGTCACGCTGCGCTATGCCGAGTTGACGCCCGGGCCCGCCAACATCGACGCCATCGAAAAGCTGGCCCGCGCCCTGAGGCAGGCACCATGACGCCGCCGGGGGCGGATGCCCGCACCGCGCGGCGCAGTGCAGTGCCTCTGCGGATCACGCTGCGCCGCGCGGCGCCATGGGGGATCGCGCTGGCCCTGGCGCTGCTGGTCATGGGCGTCGCTCGACCGCGGGCAGTGCGCCCGTGTCGTGGCGCGAGGCCGCCGCGGCGCTGGCGGGGCCCTGGGCCGGGGCGTTCGGCGCGCCGGCGGGTGACATGGCGCAGGCCATCGTGCGCGACCTGCGCATGCCGCGTGTGGTGCTGGCGCTGCTGGTAGGCGCCACGCTGGCCCTGGT
>NZ_BAAJYT010000536.1:0-1226 GCF_057541515.1 Acidovorax sp. KNOB132 | reverse complement strand
CTGCGGGGGCCGCGCCCGCGCCGTGGTACTTCTGGCGCAGCAAGGTCGACGGCAAGCGCGTCTGCGCCCAGGTGTCGCCAGGGCCGGGCTGGGAGCGCGACAGCACGCCTTACGACGGCCCGGGCTGCGAGGCGCGCCGCCGGGTGTTCGTCATCCCGATGCGCTGACGCTGCCGCCGCAGGGCGTGGCAGCACCTGCACCGCGCTGCTATACGCCGGCCTGCTGGTGCCGCCATTCCTGGCTGCGTCCGCCGTAGCCGTAAGCGGCCGCGCGGGCATCGATCAGGTGGATGTAGCTCACCTCGTGCAGGCGGGGCAGCAGGCCGGCGAACGCGGCATGGATCTCGCGCAGGTAGCGCGCCTTCTCCGCCTTGGTGTTGGTCTCGTCGGTGATGCTGATGTCCAGGTGGAAGGCGGTCTGGCCCAGCTCGGCCAGCGAGACGCCCCCGATGAACCATTGGTCGGCCGCGATGAACTGCACCGTGGTGGCGATCACGGGCAGGGCCTTGCCCAGTACGTTCTGGGTGATGTCGGCGACAGCCGCCGTCGCGCGGCTGGCCAGGGCGGCATCGGCGGGGCCGGACAGGTGGATGGCGATGTGGGGCATGGTGCGGGTGCTCGTTGAAGGGATGCCGTGATTTTTCGCCGCATCCACCGTCCTGAAAAGCGGGATTCATGGATACCATCCATCGGTTATTCCGTTGGATGCACTGCGCCATGCATGCCTTTCCCCTCGACCAGCTTCGCACCTTCGCCGCCGTGATCGACGCGGGCAGCCTCACGGCCGGCGCGCCGCGGGTGTTTTTGTCGCAGTCGGCCGTCAGCGAACAGTTGCGCAAGCTCGAAGAGCAGGCCGGCCAGTCGCTGCTGCTGCGCTCCAAGGCCGGCGTGGCGCCCACGGCAGCGGGCGAGCGGCTGCTCGGCCATGCGCGCCAGCTGCTCGCGCTGAGCGAGGCGGCCTGGCGCGATCTGCACGGCGTGGCGCTGCAGGGCACGCTGCGGCTCGGGGTCACCGATTACTTCCGCCCGGCCGATCTGGCGGGCCTGCTGGCGCGGGTGGAGGCGCAGTACCCGCAGGTGCGGCTGCAGGTCACGGTGCAGAAAAGCGGGCTGGTCGAAGCGGGCTATGCCGGCGGCGAGTTCGACGTGGGGCTGACCATGGCCTTGCCCGCCGCGCGCACGACGGCCGGCGCGGCCCGCGCACGGCCTGCCGCCAATGCCGCCACG
>NZ_BAAJYT010000535.1:0-1238 GCF_057541515.1 Acidovorax sp. KNOB132 | reverse complement strand
GGCCGTGCCGCCCGCGCAGGCTTTCAGTCGCTGCCGCCCGCCACGGCGCGCACGCCGGCCGCGCCCACGTCCACTGCCGTGCCCACCACGGTGACACCGACCTTCACCGTGGTCGCCACCACCGTCACCGCGGCATCGCCCACGGCCACCACGGCGCAGCCGCTGCACAGCACCGCCATCGCCGCGAGCGCGGCACCCAGAAAAGATCGCATGGAAACCACCCAAAAAGGCCAGGGGATCGAAGGCGGAAATTGTCGCTGCCCGCTCCGCGAAGCGGCCCCTTCTTTACCGGCCCGTGTCGGCCCGGCGCAACGCCCGTCCGGCTCAGACGGGCAGGAAGAGCGCCGGGTCCACCATCGTGCGGTTGAGCATCACGCCCCAGTGCAGGTGCGGCCCGGTCACGCGGCCGGTGGCGCCCACCGCGCCCAGGCGGTCGCCGGTCTGCAACTGGTCGCCCACCTTGGCGTCGATGGCGCTCAGGTGGGCATAGACGGTGAGCAGCCCGCCACCATGGTCCAGCCACACGGTGCCGCCGCTGAAGAAATACTCGCCGGTGTCGATTACCCGGCCCGGCAGCGGCGCGACGATGGCCGTGCCCTTGGCTGCGGCGATGTCCATGCCGCTGTGCGGATTGCGCGATTGCCCGTTGAACACCCGCCGCAGCCCGAACGAGCTGGACCGGGGACCCGGCACCGGGACGTGCATGCGCAGGTCGGCCGGCTTGGGCAGCGGTGTGGAAAACGCCGCCGTCACCTGCCGCTGGTGTTCGCGCTCGCGCTCGAAGCGGGCGTTGTCCTCGGCGGAGAGGTCCACGGTGCGCGGCGCGACGCTCAGGCGCTGCTCGCGGTACTTCTTGGGCGCGATGGTGTAGGGCACCTTGCGCGCTGCATCGCCCTCGGTGGCCGAACCCCGCACCACGATCCCGGCGGCCCCCGCCTGGGCCGCCAGCGGGATGCCGACGATGGCCGTCCACTCGATCGCATCGCCCAGCACGAGCACCGGCACGTCGCCCGCGCCTTCGTCCACGTGCGCCACCGGCCGCGTGGCCGCCGGCCCCAGCGACAGGCGCGCCACGCCGCCGGGCACTTGCGATGCACGGGGCCAGACGGACGGCGCTGGCGAAGGCGCGCTGGCCCGGGGCTTGGCCGCTTGGACGGGGCCCTGCCAGGCCAGCAGGCCCAGCGTGGCCACGAGGGCGGTGCGCCGGCTGGCCTGCAAAGAAAGGGAGGGGGGGAGTG
>NZ_BAAJYT010000534.1:0-1239 GCF_057541515.1 Acidovorax sp. KNOB132 | reverse complement strand
GAGTGCGCCGCCGGGCGCATACCCCGGCCCCGGAACCCAATCAATCCAAAAAGCTATAAAAAACAATAGCAAAACACCGCTGCGCGGGAGCCCCGCGCCGGGCGAACGGCCGTCCTACAGCTGAAAGCCCACCGCCCGCACCACGCCCTCGCCGATGTCGCGCGGCCAGGACGGGCGCCGGGGCACATAGGGCCGCGCCAGGGCGATCTGGCGCGCGCACCAGTCCGAGAGCCACTGCACCTCGGCCGGGCCGTAGAAGGCCGTCATCGCCTCGTAGTTGAGGAACAGGCTGCGCGCGTCGAGGTTGAGCGAGCCGGACAGGGCCAGGTCGTCGTCGATCAGCACGGCCTTGGCGTGCACCATGCCCGGTGCGAGCCACACCTCGGCACCGGCCTGGGCCAGTTCGCGCAGGGCGCGCTCGCGGGCCCAGTCGGCCAGGCGGTGGTTGGACCGCCAGGGCACCAGCAGGCTCACGCGCACGCCGCGGCGGCAGGCCATGCACCAGGCGTCCAGCAGCGCGTCGTCGGGCACGAAATACGGTGTCACGGCCACGATGCGCTCCTGCGCGTGGTAGGCGCCGGCCAGCAGCAGGGCATGCACGGTGTCGTCGGCGTGGTCCGGTCCGCTGGGCACCCACTGGGCCAACGGGCCATCGGGCGGGCCCGGCGACAGCGGCTGGGGCAGCGCGGCGCGCACCAGGCGGCCGCTGGCGGTGCTCCAGTCGGCCTCGAACTGCGCGGCGGCCTGCAGGGCCAGGGGGCCGTGCACCTCGTAGCTCAGGTCGATCCAGGCCGGATGGCCGGGCTGGTCGAGGAAGTATTCGCAGGCCAGGTTGCGCCCGCCGCTCCACAGCCGCTCGCCGTCGGCCACCACCAGCTTGCGGTGGTTGCGCAGATTGGTGCGCCCGCGCATCGGGTTGTGCAGCATGGGCATGAAGCGGCGCACCTGCACGCCCTGCGCCTGCAGCGTTTTCACCAGCGCGCCGGGCGTGGCCAGGCTGCCCACCGCGTCCAGCAGCAGCCGCACGGCGACGCCGCGCTGCGCGCATTCGCCCAGGGCCCGTGCGACCTGCCGGCCCACCGGGTCGTCGCCGAAGACGAAGGTGCACACGTCCAGCCGGTGCCCGGCCGAGGCGATGGTCGCGAGCAGCGTGCGCAGGGCCTGCGTGCCGTCGGCGTGCAGCACGATGCGCGCGTTGCGCACGGCCGGCTCCAGCTCCATGCTGGCCAGCAGCCGCGC
>NZ_BAAJYT010000533.1:0-1247 GCF_057541515.1 Acidovorax sp. KNOB132 | reverse complement strand
TCGGGCCGAACGGCGCGGGCAAATCGACCACCATCAAGATCCTGTCCGGCATCCTGCGGCCCGACGGCGGGCGCGTGGAGATCGACGGCCGCCACCCCAGCGATGACCGCGAGCGCCACGTCGCCCGCATCGGCGTGGTGTTCGGCCAGCGCACCCAGCTGTGGTGGGACCTGCCGGTGGGCGAGGGGTTCGACCTTCTGCGCGACATCTACCGCGTGGACGAGCAGCGCTACCGCCGCGCACGCGACGAGTTGGTCGCGCTGCTGTCGCTGGAAGGCGTGCTGGCCCAGCCCGTGCGCCAGCTCTCGCTGGGCCAGCGCATGCGCGCCGAGATCGCGGCGGCGCTGCTGCACGAGCCCGACATCCTGTTCCTGGACGAGCCGACCATCGGCCTGGATGCGCCGTCCAAGCTCGCGGTGCGGGACTTCGTGCGCCGCGCCAACCGCGAGCGCGGCACCACCGTGCTGCTCACCACCCACGACATGCACGACATCGAGGCGCTGGCCGAGCGCGTGATCGTGATCGGCCATGGCCGCGTGCTGGCCGACAGCCCGGTCGAGGCCCTGCGCGCCCAGGTGATGGCCGAGCGGCGCCTGGTGGTCGATTTCGGGCACGACGCGCCCGTGCTGGCGCCGCAGCCCGGCGTGTCGGTCCATGCGCGCGAGGGCCGCACGCTGGTGCTGGGGTTCGATCCGGCCGTCACCACGGCGCCCGCGCTCATCGCGCAGCTGGTGGCCGCACACGCCGTGCAGGACATTCGTCTGGAGGGCCTGGCGATCGAGGAGGTCATCGCCCGCTTCTACGCGCTGCACGGCGCGGCCGAGGCATGAGGCCGCCGCTGGCGCTGCGGCCCTACACCGCCGCGTTCGTCTCGCGCTTCCTGCAGATGCTGCAGTACCGCACGGCGGCGCTCGCCGGCTTCGGCACCCAGTGCTGGTGGGGCGGTATCAAGGTGATGGTATTGGCCGCGTTCTACGGGGGCGCTGGCGCCTCGGGCGCGCCCATGCCGCTGCAGCAGGCCATCACCTACACCTGGCTGGCCCAGGGGCTGCTGGCGCTGCTGCCGTGGTCGGGCGACCCGGAGGTGGCGCAGGCCGTGCGCACGGGCGCGGTGGCGTACGACCGGCTGCGGCCGGTGGACGCCTATGGCCTGTGGTTCGCGCGCAGCGCCGGCTGGATCGCCGCGCGGGTGCTGCCGCGCGTGGCGCTGATGGCGACCTTCGCCGCCGGGGTGCTGCCGCTGCTGG
>NZ_BAAJYT010000532.1:0-1249 GCF_057541515.1 Acidovorax sp. KNOB132 | reverse complement strand
GCCGCAGGGCCGCGTCCCCGCGCACCGCCGCGCTGCCTGCGACCGATGCCGACGACGGCCTGCTGAGCGACAACGACATGTACGAGCGCATGGTCTCGGCCATCCTGGACCATCGCCTGCCGCCCGGCACCAAGCTGGTGGAAGACAAGCTGGCCATGGCCTTCGGCGTATCGCGCACCCGCGTGCGGCCGGTGCTGGTGCGCCTGGCGGGCGAGCAGGTGGTCACCCTCACGCCGCGCCGTGGCGCCTCCATCGCCCAGCCCACGGTGCAGGAGGCGCGCGAGGTGTTCGAGGCGCGCCGCCTGATCGAGCCGCGCCTGGTGTCGCTCTTCGTGGAGACGGCCACCGCGCAGGACGTGGCCTGGCTGGTGCAGAGCGTGGCCGACGAGGAGGCCTCGCGCCAGGCGGGCGACATGCGCCGGGCGATCCGGCTGTCGGGGGACTTTCACCTGCACATCGCGCAGGCGGCCGGCCACCAGACGCTGGGGCGCATCCTGCGCGAGCTGGTGTCGCGCACATCGCTCATCCTCATGACCTACAGCCCCAGCCATGTGCAGGCCCGCGAAGAGGCCACGGCCTGCGGCTGCCGCGAGCACCGCGCGCTGATCGACGCGATCCGCCTGCGCGATGCGGGCGAGGCCGCGCGGCGCATGCTCGACCACCTGGCGCGCATCGAATCGCAGCTCGAATTCACGCCCCCTCAGGACGCGGCGCCGGATCTGGTGCAACTGCTGGGTGCGGGCCGCGCGGCCTGACGCGCCGCGCACCCGGACAACAAGGCAACGCATGCGCCAACTGCTCGTCATCAACCCCAACACCTCGGCCAGCGTGAGCGCCTTGCTGCAGCGCCATGTGCAGGCCGCCGCCGGATCGCACGTGCAGGTGCGAACGGCCACGGCCCGGTTCGGCGCGCCCTACATCGCCTGCGAGGCCAGCTACGCGGTGGCCTCTCATGCGGCGCTGGACGCCTGGGCCGCTGCGCTGGCGGACGGCGGCCGCGCGCCCGATGCGGTGCTGGTCGGCTGTTTCGGAGATCCGGGCCTGATGGCGCTGCGCGAGAGCAGCCCGGTGCCGGTGACCGGGCTGGCCGAGGCCTCTTTCATCACGGCGGCGCGGCAAGGGCGCTTCGGCATCGTCACCGGCGGCGAGCGCTGGGGCCCGATGCTGCAGCGCCTGGCGCAGGCACTGGGGCATGCGCCCATGCTGGCGGGCATCCACACGGTGGCACCCACCGGCGCGCAACTGGCCC
>NZ_BAAJYT010000531.1:0-1261 GCF_057541515.1 Acidovorax sp. KNOB132 | reverse complement strand
GGGAGGCGGGGCCTGCGGTGCTGGCGCCAACCGGGGCGCGGCCGGCACGGCGGAGGAGGGGGGGTATCCGTGGATTCGGCCGCCGGAGTCTTGGCCACGGCCGGCTCCTGCACCGCCACGGAGGCCGCAGCCGGCGCCCACACGGTGATGCCCATCTCGGCCAGCATGGCGCGCTGGCGTGCGTCCAGGTCCAGGCTCATAGTGGCAGGCTCATCACGACGGCATCCTCGCGTTCGCCGCCGTGGGCGGGGTAGTAGCGCTTGCGTTCGCCCACGAAGCGAAAGCCCCGGGCTTCGTAGATCGACCGTGCCCGCGCATTGCTCACGCGCACTTCCAGCCACAGCCATTGCGCGTTGCAGCCGCGCGCCCACAGGGCCAGCGCATCCAGCAGCAGCCGGGCCCAGCCCTGGCGCTGGTGGGCGGGTGCCACGGTCAGGTTGAGCAGGTGCACTTCGTCCACGCCTTTCATGGCCACGAAGTAGCCGATCAGTTCATCGCCGGCCATCAGCAGCTGGGTTTCGTAGCCGGCCGCCATCGCATCGATGAAGTTGCCGCGCGTCCAGGGGTGCGTGTAGGCGACCTGTTCGATCGCCAGCAGCGCATCCAGCCGCGCGAGCGTGAGCGGCTCAAACCGGGCTTCTTCGGGGGTGTGGGGAACGGCGCTCATGGGGCACTCAGAATGGGAGGCAGGGCGGCTGCGGCCGCCTGCCTGGCCGCCAGGCGCTCCGCCGTGGTTTGCGCCACTTTATCGCGCACGTACAGCGGCAGGGCTTCGCTGGCCGGTTGCGCGCCCCCCGCAGCGATGCGCGCGGGGGCCAGGTGCAGCAGGGCCAGGGCGGTCGGCAGGGCGAACACATGGGGGGCGTCGGGTGCGAGCCGCTCGCCATAGGCCGCGCGGGCATTGCCGGCCACGGTGTAGCCGGGCGGCACGGCCACGGACTGGGGCGCGCACAGGCCGAAATCGTCGCCTCCGCGCCATGTGCCGTCGGCCTGGAATTCGAAGGGCGCGGTGTAGACCTCGTCCATGCGGGCGTCGAGCACCGCCACCACGCGCGTGCAGCCATGGGCATGGCGGGCCGCCTCGGCCACGGCCAGCAGGGTGTCGATCGGCAGCACCGGCACGCCAGTACCGCCGCGCGCACCGAACGCCAGTCCCTGCGCCACCGAGCACGCCGTGCGCAGGCCGGTGAACGAACCCGGGCCGCGCCCGAAGACCACGGCATCCAGCGTGTCGAACGACAGGCCGGCCTTGGCCAGCAGC
>NZ_BAAJYT010000530.1:0-1262 GCF_057541515.1 Acidovorax sp. KNOB132 | reverse complement strand
TTGGTGTAGCCCATGTCCACGTAGAACGGGTTGGCCATGATGCCCATCACCACGTCGCTGATGCGGTACACGGCGATGAGCGCCAGGATCAGCGCCGCCTGCCAGCGGTAGCGCCCGATGAAGTCCGCGAACGGATCGACCAGCGCGCCGCGCAGCCACTCGGCCGGGTTGCGCGCGGGCGGCAGCGGGCGCGGCACGGGCTCGCGCGACAGCAGCACGGTCGCGGTGCCCACCAGCATCGAGGCGGCCATCGTGAGGTAGGCGGCCTGCCAAGCGCCGTGCTGGTAGCCGGCGAGGCCGGGCAGTTCGGCGCGCGCGGCCACCCACAGCACGCCCGCGCCGGCCCAGATCATCGCCAGGCGGTAGCCCGTCTGGTAGGTGGCGGCCAGCGCGGCCTGGCGGTCGGCGTCGGCCGATTCGATGCGGAAGGCGTCGAGCGCGATGTCCTGCGTGGCCGAGCCGAACGCCACGGCCAGCGCGCACCACACCAGTGGTTCGAGCGCCACGCGCGGGTCGTTGAACGCCATGCCCACGAGGCCCGCCATCACCATCGCCTGCGACACCACCAGCCAGCCGCGCCGGCGCCCCAGCCAGCGCGTGAGCAGCGGCAGCGGCATGCGGTCCACCAGTGGCGCCCACACCCACTTGAACGCGTAGGCCAGGCCCACCCAGCTCAGGTAGCCGATGGTGGTGCGGTCCAGGCCCGCCTCGCGCAGCCAGAACGACAGCGTGCCCAGCACCAGCAGCAGCGGCAGTCCGGCGGAGAACCCCAGCGCCAGCATGCGCAGGCTGGCCGGTTCGAGGTAGACGAGCCAGGCCTCGCGCCAGCTGCGGCGGGGGGCGGTGGCGGGGGCGTGGTCTGGGAGCATCGGAAGGGGTGGGCGGGTCGGGCCGGGTAGGGGGATCGCAGGGATTATCCGCACCCCTTCCCCGGGTGGGCCGGCCGTGCGCGCGCCGTGCCGCTACGATGCGCGCCATGGGCCCTGCCGCCGTCCTCCATCCCACCTGCTCGGTGCGCTGCTACAGCGGCGAACACGCCGCGCATGCGCACGGCCACGCGCAGGTGCTCTACGCGCTGCACGGGCGCATGGAGCTGGAGGTGGCGGGCCGCGCCGCCTTCGTGGACACCACCTGCGGCATGGTCATTCCGGCCGGCACGGCGCACGCGTTCCTGGCCCCGCCCGGCGCGCGGATGTTCGTGATCGACGCGCCCGACCAGCCCGGCGTCGCGCGCGTGCGGCGCTTCGCCATCGCGCCCGCAG
>NZ_BAAJYT010000529.1:0-1270 GCF_057541515.1 Acidovorax sp. KNOB132 | reverse complement strand
GGCGTTCAAGAAGGGGGCTCGGGGAAGGGTTGGGCGAGAGGAGGGATGGCAAGGACCAGCGGATCAGCCCGGCGGCAGGGCCAGCACCAGGGTGCCGTCCCAGCGCGGCATGTCGGGCGCCGCAGGCTGGTTGGACAGGGCCGCGGGCGGCTTGCCGGCCGGCGTGGGGCCGACCACGGCCGTGCTGCTGCGCGCCAGGCGCGCCTCGATGGGCACGGTGCGGGCATTGCTGCGCGCCTGCGAAAGCCACAGGGCCAGCGCATCGGCAGGCGCCCCCTTGAGCGTGACGGTGGCGCGGTCGCCCAGCACCGCCATCTGCGCGGTGGTGCCCAGGCGCTGCGTGAGCGAGCTGCGCAGCACCTGGGCGGTGTCGCCCAGCGGCGCACGCGGCGCGCTCTGCAGCTGCAGGGCCTCGGCCTGCAGCGACTGCATGTGCTGCAGCTGCGCATCCAGTTCGGCATGGCGGGCGGGCGCGCTGCGCAGGGTCTGCAGTGCGGGCGCGACCGCCACCCACCACATCAGCGCGGCGGCGACCAGGCCGCCGGCAGCCAGCACCAGCGACTGCTCGCGCGGGGCCAGGGTCTTCCAGCGCGCCTTGAGGGGCGCGACGGCGCTGGAGGGCGAAGAGGGGGCGGCGGGTGCGGGGCGCTTCATGGCTGGCCTCCGGTGCGCAGCAGCCACTGGCCGTCCTGCATGCGGGAGGAATACCCGGCGGCGGACAGCCGCTGGTTGGCGCTGGCCAGCGCCTCGGCGGGCAGCTCGAGCCCGCGCAGGCGAAGATCGCCCGCGCTGTAGTCGAGCGCGGTGGGCAACTGGCCCGGCGGCAGCGCGGCGCCCGCGGCGGCCAGCATGGGTTCGAGGTCGCGCGGCGAGACGCTGCCGGCGGCCTGGCGCAACTGGGCGAGTTCGCGCTCCATCTGCACGGGCGCATCGACCACCACCTTCACCTGGGGAAAGGTCTGCGTGAGCGCGGCGCGCACGCCGGCCTGCTTGGCCTCCAGTGCCTGGCGTTCCTGCCAGGCCCAGGCATTGAGGCCCACGAGCTGCGTGGCCACCAGCAGCCCGAGGGCCCAGCGCGCGGCGCGCCATTGCGGCGCGCGCGCGAAGGTGCCGAGCGTGCTGCCTGCCTTGCGCAGCGCGCGGGTGCGGCCGCTGCTGGCCAGGTCGAACTGCGCCAGGTCCCAGTCGCTGCGGGCGGCGTCCAGGGCGCGCTGGCTGGCGGTGTAGAGCACGGCGGGGCGGGCCAGCATCTGCTCGGCGAGCGCGGCCA
>NZ_BAAJYT010000528.1:0-1276 GCF_057541515.1 Acidovorax sp. KNOB132 | reverse complement strand
GCCGCCGGCGCGGGGGGGCAGGTCCGCCGCGGCGCCCTGCCATTCCCAGGCCTGGGTGCCGGGCGGCTGCACGTAGTCGCCCGGGTCGCGCCAGTCGCCGGCGGCCAGGTGCTCGCGCACCTTGAGCACGCTGAACATGCCGCCCATCTCCAGCGGGCCGTAGGGGCCGGTGCCGGTCATCATGGGCAGGGTGTTCTCGGGCAGCGGCATCTCCATGGCGCCCATGTCGGCCATGCCGCGCTCGCCCATCACCATGTAGTCGGGCACGATCTTCTGGATCTTCGCCACCAGCCCCCGGTGGTCCACGCCGATCATGGTGGGCACGTCGTGGCCCATGGCGCCCATGGTGTGGTGGCTCTTGTGGCAGTGCACGGCCCAGTCGCCGGGCTCGTCGGCGACGAACTCGATCTGCCGCATCTGGCCCACGGCGATGTCGGTGGTCACCTCGGGCCAGCGGGCGCCGGGGGGCACCGCGCCGCCGTCGGTGCCGGTCACCTCGAATTCGTGGCCGTGGATGTGGATGGGGTGGTTGGTCATGGTGAGGTTGCCCACGCGCACCCGCACCCGCTCGCCGCGCCGGGCCACCAGCGGGCTGATGCCGGGGAACACGCGGCTGTTCCAGGCCCAGATGTTGAAGTCGGTCATCTCGTTCACGCGCGGCGTGCGCGTGCCGGCCTCCACGGCGAAGGCGTTGAGCAGGAAGGCGTAGTCGCGGTCGGCCGTGGCGATGAGCGGGTGGCGCCCGCGCGCATCCAGCCGCGGGTGGGTGATCCACAGGCCCATCAGCCCCATGGCCATCTGCGTCATTTCGTCGGCATGCGGGTGGTACATGAAGGTGCCCGGGCGCCGCGCGGTGAACTCGTACACGAAGGTCTTGCCCGCGGGAATCGCCGGCTGGTTCAGGCCCGAGACGCCGTCCATCCCGTTGGGCAGGCGCTGGCCGTGCCAGTGCACGCTCGTGTGCTCGGGCAGGCGGTTGGTGACGAAGATGCGCACCCGGTCGCCCTCGACCACCTCGATCGTGGGCCCGGGGCTCTGCCCGTTGTAGCCCCACAGGTGGGCCACGAAGCCGGGTGCGAACTCGCGCACCACGGGCTCGGCGACCAGGTGGAATTCCTTCACGCCGGCGTTCATGCGCCAGGGCAGGCTCCAGCCGTTCAGGGTGACCACGGGGCGGAACGGGCGCCCGGTGGTCGGCGCGGGCGGCACGGCGGTGTCGGCCGATCCGTGCTGGGGGATTTCGGGCAGCGCGGCCAGGGCGGCGCGGCCCACGGAG
>NZ_BAAJYT010000527.1:0-1277 GCF_057541515.1 Acidovorax sp. KNOB132 | reverse complement strand
AACCAGCGCCTGCTGCGGCTGCTGCCGGCGCTGGCCGACTCGGTGGTGGCCCCGCCCGTGAGCGACGGCGGCCCGCCGCTGCTGCTGCTCGCGCCCCCGGTGGAGGAGTTCCTGCGCCAGAACAGCGGCTTTTCCGGCTACAGCGTGCAGGACCTGTCCGGCCGCGTGCTGCTGGGCGAGGACTGGGTGCAGAGCGCCGTACCGGCCACGCACGACCCCGAGTTCCACAGCGTCGAATACGACAGCGTCACCTACCGCGTGGCCGTCCAGCGCAGCCGCACGGGGGCGGGGGAGCTGGTGGTGGCGCTGGCCGACGGCTCCGATCCGCGCCAGCAGTGGGGCAAGCAGATGCTGCTGCGCGTGCTGCTGCCCAACCTGGTGCTGGTGGCGGCTGCGGCGCTGGCCATCCACTGGGCCGTGCGCCGCGCGTTCAAGCCGCTGGTGGACCTGGCCGAGGCCGTCGCCCGGCGCTCGCCCCGGGACTTGAACCCCATCGACGAAGCCGCGTCGCCCGTGGAGGTGCGGCCCCTGGTGTACTCGCTGAACCGGCTGTTCGCCCTGGTGAACGAGCAGGCCGAGGGGCAGCGGCGCTTCGTGGCCGATGCCGCGCACCAGCTGCGCACGCCGCTGGCCAGCCTGCAGGCACAGGTGGAAGCCTGGGCGCTGTCCGCGCAGGCGGGCAGTGGCCGGGAGAGCCATGGATCAAAACAGGCTCCAGCGCAAATGGTACTAGGGTATGGTGCTATATATTTAGGAGCGGATCAGATCGAGAAGCTGCGGCAGGCCACCCGCCGCACCTCCAAGCTGGCGCACCAGTTGCTGGCCCTGTCGCGCGCGGATGCCCGCAGCCTGGACGCGCAGGCCATGCAGAGCGTGGATCTGAAGGACCTGTGTGAAAGCCTGCTGGAGGCGTTCCTCGACGCGGCCACCGCCAAGGGGCTGGACCTGGGGCTGGAGGTCGCGCCGGCCCGGGCCGTGGGCCATGGCTGGCTGCTTCGCGAGCTGCTCACCAACCTGGTGGACAACGCCATCAAATACACGCCGGCCGGTGGCGCCGTGACCATCCGCTGCGGCGGCGCTGCCAACGGCGGCGCGTTCCTGCAGGTCGAGGACGACGGACCGGGCATTCCCGAGGCGGAGCAGGCGAGGGTGCTGCAGCGCTTTTACCGGGTGCCGGGGGCTGCGGGGGAGGGCACCGGCCTGGGTCTGGCCATTGCCGACGAAATCGCGCGCGTGCACGGCGCGGCGCTGGGCCTGGGGCGCGGGCCGGCCGGCCG
>NZ_BAAJYT010000526.1:0-1281 GCF_057541515.1 Acidovorax sp. KNOB132 | reverse complement strand
GCCGCGGCGCCGTCCAGCACCGGGGCGCCGGCGATGCCCGGCTGGTGGGCCACGCCGGCCCAGCGGTCCACGCCGCGCGAGGCGAAGCGCTCGGCCAGCGCGCGCTGGTCGGCCGCCAGCACGTTGATCGCGTAGTGGGAGCCGGCCGACAGGGCCGTCAGCGTGGAGGCCTTGTGCGCCAGGCTCCACAGCACCAGCGGGGGCTGCAGCGAGACCGAATTGAAGGAGCTGGCCGTGAGGCCGATGAGCCCGCCGTCCGGGCCGCGCGCGGTGACGATGGTCACGCCCGTGGCGAACATGCCCAGCGCATCGCGGAACTCGCGCGTGGAGAAACCGGGCGGACGGGCGGCGATGGGGCGGTGCAGGGGGCTGTTCACGAAGGCGCGGGCGCGGGCGGCCGGAGGGAAGGGGTCGGCTATTATGGTCCGGCGCCTGGCGATTTGCTGCCGGCGGCCGCGGCGCCTGCCGTTCTCTTCATGGCCCTTCTACCCACTTTCACGACCCTCGGCTCCGGACCCACCGTGCTCATGCTGCACGACGCGGACGGCGACCACCTCACTTTCGCTCCCCAGGTCGAGACCCTGGCGACGGCCGGCTACCGCGCCGTGGCCTGGGACATGCCCGGCTACGGCCGCAGCGCCCCCATCGAGCCCTACAGCTTCAAGGGCCTGGCCAACAGCTGCGTGCAGCTGCTGCAGGCGCTGCAGTGCGGCCCCGCCGTGCTGGTGGGCCACGGCCTGGGCGCCATGATCGCCATCGAGGTGGCGCTGCGCGAGCCTTCGCTGGTGCGCCGGCTGGTGCTTTGCAGCGGCGGGCCGGCCCTGGATGCGCACAGCCTGGACGAATGGGTGGCGCCGCGCCTGGCCGAGCTGGACGCCGGGCAGTCGATGGAGCAGATCGCCCAGCGCCTGGTGCCGCGCCACATCGGCACCGGCGCATTGCCCGAGGGCGTGCGCCTGGCCGGCCACGCCATGGGCCAGGTGCACCGCTCGGCCTACCGCCGTGCGCTGGAGGCGCTGCCCACGTTCGCGCGCAGCGCGGCCGAGCTGTCGCGCCTGCACATGCCCACCTTGCTGCTGGGCGGCGAGCAGGACCGCTGCACCCCGCCCGAGGCGTTGCAGGCGCTGGCGCAGGTGCTGCCCGATGCGCGCCACCTGGATCTGCCCCACGTCGGCCACTGGCCGCAGCTGGAAGACCCCGACGGCTTCGACGGCGCGCTGCTGGCGTTCCTGGCTGCTTCCGAGCGGGTGCTGCATTGAGCGCCGCCGACCGCACGCCGCG
>NZ_BAAJYT010000525.1:0-1283 GCF_057541515.1 Acidovorax sp. KNOB132 | reverse complement strand
CCGGCTGCGGCCGGTACCCGGGCAGGAACTGGCACTCGCCGCCGAACGTCGCCTGCACGCCCGGGCATTGCGCGGCGATGCCTGCCGGCGTGGGGGCCGGGCCGCCGCGCACCCACTGGCCGAGCTCCGCCAGCAGCGTGGGATAGGCGGCATCGGTCAGGTAGCTGTGGGATTTGTCGGCCGTGAAGGTTTGCACCAGGTGGCCGGCCGTGCCGGCGCGCTCCATCGTGCGGCGAAAGCTGTCTTCCATCTCGACGAAGGCGGTGGGATCGTCCACGCCGTGCACGGTCAGCACCGGCACCGGGATGCGCCCGTCGGGGTCGGTGTCGCGCGCGAAGGTGGCCACGGCCTGCGGATCGGCGCGGTAGCGCTGCACGCTGCGGTTGAGCGCGGCATCGTCGCTCGAGCCGGTGTACACCGCGCCCCGGTTGCCGAAGGGGTTGGCGCCGCCGGTGCGCCGCTGCACGATGTCCTGGAAGTGCCAGGTGGCCCAGTTCAGGTGGCCGTGGATGGCGCTTTCGCGGATGCGCACGGTCTGCACGATGGTCTGCACGCGCGACTGCTGCGCGGCCGTGCGCTGCGCCGCGGGCCGGTCCAGGCCCAGGCAGCCGTCCACGCGGCGTTTCAGGTCGGCGGGTTTCAGCGTGGCATCGGGCAGCAGGCCCATCCACAGCGGGTACTGGGGTTCGGCGGGCAGCGGGTGGTTGGCGCACAGCGCCTGGTAGATCACCCGCAGGTCGAGCCGGAAGTCGTACGCCCGGCTGCCGCCGGCCAGCACGCCGCTGGTGAGCAGCACGCCGTCGTAGGGGCGTTTGCCGTGGCCATCGTCGGTGAAGACCGATGCGCCCACGGCGGCCACACTGGCGCCCCACGACTGGCCGTGCAGCAGCGTCATGCGCGGCGCGGCCACGTGCTGTACGAAGATGCGCCGCAGCCGCTCGGTGTCTTCGGCCGCGGCGTGCACCGCCACGCCGCCCTGGCGGTAGGTGGAGCCGGCCCAGGCGTAGCCGGCGCGCGGCACCATGGCCCAGCGCTCCAGGTCTTCCACCGTGCGCGACAGGCGTGGCGCGCCGAGCGTGGGGCCGCCGTGGGCGTGCAACACCAGCGTGCCGTTCCAGTCTGCGGGGATGGCGATCAGGTAGTGGGCGCCGGCCGAGTCCTGCCCGCTCAGGCAGCGCGTGGCGGCGGGCAGGCCTTTGGGGCATGGAGTGAGGGCGGGTGGGGGCTTCGGCCGTGGCCGGCGGGCGCCGCGGCGGGGGGCGACAGCCGCCGCCTTCGGGCCG
>NZ_BAAJYT010000524.1:0-1295 GCF_057541515.1 Acidovorax sp. KNOB132 | reverse complement strand
GGCGCCACCGCGGTGAGCCGGCCCGCGGCATCCCACTGCAGCAGCACGTCGCGCGCCCAGCCGCCGGGCAACAAGGCGTCCTGCGCGAACAGGGCGCCAGCGGGAGGCGTCCGCGGCGCAGAGGACTCGGCAGGCGGGGATGGAACGGTGGTGCGCATCAGTCAATGGCCTCGGGGCAGATGGGAAAAGAGAAAAAGGATTGGGGCCACCGGTGCATCAAGCCGCCGCCCGGGCGATGCGCCCCTGCCGCACGATGGTGTGCGCCGGCTTGTGCCCGAACCAGTAGGCCAGCTCCGCGGCCTCCTTGAAGGGCCACAGCACGAAGTTCGCCGGCCGCCCCGCGGCAATCAGTCCGTGCGAATCCTGCAGCCCCAGCGCGCGCGCGGCATGGGTGGTGATGCCGGCCAGCGCCTCGGGCACGGTCAGGCGAAACAGCGTGCACGCCATGTTGGCCATGAGCAGCAGGCTCAAAGCGGGCGAGGTGCCGGGGTTGTGGTCGGTGGAGACGGCCATGGGCACGCCGGCCTCGCGCAGCAGCGCGATGGGTGGCAGGTGCGTGTCGCGCAGGGTGTAGTAGGCGCCCGGCAGCAGCACGGCCACCGTGCCGGCGGCCCGCATGGCGGCGATGCCCTCGGCGGACAGGTGCTCGATGTGGTCGCACGACAAGGCGCCATAGCGCGCGGCGAGCGCCGCACCGCCCATGTCGGAGAGCTGCTCGGCATGCAGCTTGACCGGCAGGCCCAGCCGCTGCGCCGCCTGAAAGACCTGCTCGGTCTCGGCCAGCGTGAAGGCGATGCGCTCGCAGAACACATCCACCGCATCGACCAGCCCTTCCGCCGCGAGCGCGGGCAGCATCTCCTGGCACACGTGGTCGATGTAGTCCTGGCTGCGGCCGGCGTATTCGGGCGGCAGCGCGTGCGCGCCCAGGAACGTGGTGCGCACCGTGGTGCCGGTGGCCTCGCCCAGGCGCCGGGCCGCGCGCAGCTGCTTGCGCTCGTGCGCGGTCGCCAGGCCGTAGCCGGACTTGATTTCGATGGCGCACACGCCTTCGTCGAGCAGCGCCGACAGGCGCGGCAGGGCGAGGTCGAACAATTCGTCTTCGCTGGCCTCGCGCGTGGCCCGCACCGAGGCGACGATGCCGCCGCCGGCCCGGGCGACTTCCTCGTACGAGGCGCCGGCCAGCCGCATGGCGAACTCGTTGGCGCGCTGCCCGCCGTAGACGAGGTGGGTGTGGCAGTCCACCAGCCCGGGCGTGGCCAGCGCGCCGCGCGCGGCGTGGCGCGGCAAGGCGGCAT
>NZ_BAAJYT010000523.1:0-1299 GCF_057541515.1 Acidovorax sp. KNOB132 | reverse complement strand
TAGCGATATGCCCTAGTGTCGATTGTGCTGGAGGCCAAAAAACACCCAAACCGTTGCCGAGCGCAGCACCGTGACCTCCTGTCCGGCCGTGCTTGTGCTGCACCGCGTTGTCGCCTACCGTGTGCCTTCCCTGAGGGCGGCAGCCTTGGCGCCACGGATTCGATCCCCGAGTTCCGGCCGGTGCGCGCGCCAGCCCTGTGAAGAAAGTGCGCATATGAACGTCGTGTTCCTGGGCAAGGTGGCGGAACAGCCCCTGCCGTTCACCACCTCCGACCCCGAGGAAATCCAGCATTTCGAGCTGCTGCGCGCCGCTGGCCTGCTGACGGGTACCACCGCCGTGGAGGAGGAGGGCGGCCCGGTCTGCGCCCGGATCACGGGCTTCACCGAAGAAGGCCGCGCGCTGCAGGCGCTGGATGTGCAATTGCAGCGCATGCACCTGCGCGGCCTGCTGCGCCGCCTCTCCCTGGCCGCCTGACCGCAGGCGGTAGCCCGGGCCAGTGCAGGCCCACGGCATCGGGGCGAATGGCGCCCGGCGAAGGGGCGGGAGACATCCCGAGCGAACGGCGCTAATATCTGTGTTTATATACAGTCTTTGGCTGGCCGCAGGCAGGCGTCGAACCGGCGCCGCCCCTGGCCCAGCCCGCAGCCGAGGCGCCGTCCATGTCCGAATTCCAGATCCCACTGCACGCCATCAAGGGGCGGGGCGCCGCGACGCGGATCCCGCACCGTTTCCTGAGCGATGCGCGCGACGCCTTCGACGATGGCTGGGCCGGGCCCGGCGAAGGGCCGGACGCCGCCGCCCCCCAGGCCACGCGCGTGGTGCTGGAGACCGCGCGCAGCGCCATCTGCGCCAACGACTCGCCGGACATCTTCTTCGAGCACTCGGTCAACCCCTACCGCGGGTGCGAGCACGGCTGCATCTACTGCTACGCGCGGCCCACGCACAGCTACCTGAACCTGTCGCCGGGGCTGGACTTCGAGACGCAGATCATCGCCAAGCACAACATCGCCGAGGTGCTGCGCGGCGAACTGGCCCGGCCCGGGCATGTGCCGCAGCTGCTCAACATCGGATCCGCCACCGACTGCTACCAGCCCGTGGAGCGCGAGCTGCGCCTGACGCGCGGGCTGATCGAAGTGCTTGGCGAGGCCCGCTACCCGTTTTCGGTCATCACCAAGTCGAGCGGGGTGGAGCGCGACCTCGACCTGCTCGCCCCCCTGGCCCGCGACCGCCTGGCCGCCGCCTACGTGACCATCACCACGCTGGACGCCGCGCTCGCTCGCCGCCTGGAGCCGCGCGCC
>NZ_BAAJYT010000522.1:0-1308 GCF_057541515.1 Acidovorax sp. KNOB132 | reverse complement strand
CGCCGGTGGCCGCACCGCCACCGAAGTAGCCGTGCAGCAGCTCGCGCGCCAGGGCGGTCTGCCACATGAGCCGGCCGTCGCTCGCGCGGACGGTGATGCTGGCGTAGCCGAAGGCGTCGAGCGCGTTGCGCGCCTGGCCGGCCTGGCGGATCTCCTGGCGGGCACGGCGCGCGCCCTGCAGGTGCACGTTCATGCGCGCGAGCACCTCCTTGGGCTTGATGGGCTTGGTCACGTAGTCGACGCCGCCCGCGTCCAGCGCGGCGACCAGGTGCTCGGTCTCGGTCAGGCCGGTCATGAAGATGATGGGGATGTGCGCGGTGGCCGGCAGGCCTTTCAGCCGCCGCGCGACCTCGAAGCCGTCCATGCCCGGCATCATCGCGTCGAGCAGCACCACGTCGGGCAGCGCCTGCGCCGCGCGCGACAGCGCGGTCTCGCCATTGGTGGCCACGAGCACGGTATAGCCGGATTCGTCGAGCGCGTCGTGCAGCACGGCGAGGTTGTCGGGCACGTCGTCCACGATCAGCACCACGTCGGCGCGGGTGCGGTCGAGCGCCTGCGCGGTGGCATCCAGGGGCAGCGCATCGGTGGGGAGCATGGCGGTCGCGGTCATGGGGAAGGAGGATGGGATGCGGCGGCCTCGGCCACCATGCGGGCGATGGCCTCGAAACGGAACTGCCGCGCATGGTCGCGCGCCTCGCCCACCCAGGCCGTGCACCCGGGCTGCGCGGCCTCGATGGCGCCCAGCTGGTTGAGCACGCCGCGGTAGTAGCCCAGCTCGACGGCTTCGGACAGGGCCGGCAGGCGGGACGGGTCGGGCAGCGCATCGGCGGCGGGACCCCGGGGCGGCTCCGAGGTCGGGCCCGGAGCGGGTGGCGCGGACGGTGCCGGCCCTTCCTCGATCCAGACGAGGGCCAGGCGCCGCTCCAGCCAGTCCAGCAGTTCGCTGTGGCGCACGGGCTTGACGATGAAATCCTCGGGGCGGATGCCCCCATCGTTCTCCAGCCCCTTGTCGAAGGCGTTGGCGGAGACCACGGCGATGTGCGCGGGCGCCTGCGCGCCTTGCACGGCGCCTTCGAGCTGGCGCAGGCGGCGGATGGTCTCCCAGCCGTCGATGCCCGGCATGGCGAGGTCCATGAACACCGCATCGGGCCGGTAGCCGGCCGCGATCAGGTCCAGCGCGTCGTGGCCGCTGGCGGCGGTGCGCAGGGTGAAGCCCAGCGGCGCGAGCAGTTGCACCAGCAGCTCGCGGTCGGCCTCTTCGTTGTCCACCACCAGCAGGCGGCGGCGCGGGCCGGCGTAGCCCCGGCG
>NZ_BAAJYT010000521.1:0-1312 GCF_057541515.1 Acidovorax sp. KNOB132 | reverse complement strand
CCCATGCCCTAGAAAAATCATGCCTGGATTGCTATTTAATTAATAGCAAATCGATGCCATGCCGGTGCGCTTCATGCCGCGCCGATGTGGGGCACCAGCGCGCCCAGGGGCTGCCCGCCCTTGAGCGCGGCGGTGAAGGCCAGCATGCGGTCGATGGGCTGGCGCGCGCGCGGGATGAGCGCCGGGTCCACGTGGATGGCGTTGGCACCGGTTTCCAGCACGCGGGCCACGTCGGCCAGGCCGTTCATGGCCATCCAGGGGCAGTGCGCGCAGCTCTTGCAGGTGGCGCTATTGCCGGCCGTGGGGGCCTCGTGGAAGGTCTTGCCCGGGTTGAGCGCGCGCAGCTTGTGCATCATGCCGTTGTCGGTCGCCACGATGAATTCGCGCGCGTCCATCTCGCGCGCGGCCTTCAGGATGGCGGAGGTCGAGCCCACGGCATCGGCCAGCGCCACCACGTCGGCGGGGCTCTCGGGGTGCACCAGCACCTTCGCCTGCGGGTGCGCCGCCTTCAGCGCCTGCAGCTCTTCGGCCTTGAACTCGTCGTGCACGATGCAGGCGCCGTTCCAGAACAGCATGTCGGCGCCGGTCTGCTGCTGGATGTAGGCGCCCAGGTGGCGGTCGGGCGCCCACAGGATCCGGTGGCCCGCCGCCTTGAGCGCGCCCACGATCTCCAGCGCGCAACTGGAGGTGACGAGCCAGTCGGCGCGCGCCTTCACCGCCGCGCTGGTGTTGGCGTAGACGACCACGGTGCGGTCGGGGTGCGCATCGCAGAACGCGCTGAACGCATCGGCGGGGCAGCCCAGGTCGAGCGAGCAGGTGGCATCCAGGTCGGGCATGAGCACGGTCTTCTCGGGCGACAGGATCTTGGCCGTCTCGCCCATGAAGCGCACGCCCGAGACCACCAGCGTCTGCGCGGCATGGTCGCGCCCGAAGCGCGCCATCTCCAGCGAATCGCTGACCAGCCCGCCGGTTTCCTCGGCGAGGTCCTGCAGGTCCGGGTGCACGTAGTAGTGCGACACCATGACGGCGTTCTTCTCGCGCAGCAGCCGCCGGATGCGGTCCTTGAGCGCGGCGCGTTCGGTGGGCGAGGGCTCGGCAGGCACGCGGGCCCAGGCGAACTTCGTGGAGCAGACGGCGCCGTCTTCGGGCTGCTCGTACTCCACGTCCTTGATGGCGGTGGGGTCGTCATGGGGTGGGGTCTTTGCGGCCGCGAAAGGCGGCGGCGCCAAGGCAGTATTCAGGGTCTTAGAAGTGGGCCGCCGGCTGCTAGGCAATGTCCTGCATGCGCATGGAGAAATCGATGGCCTTCACG
>NZ_BAAJYT010000520.1:0-1312 GCF_057541515.1 Acidovorax sp. KNOB132 | reverse complement strand
GGGGGGCGCGCCTCCCGGGCTGGACGATGCCGGCAGCGTGCGCCTGCTGGACCGCCTTTCGTGGGGCGCCACGGCGGCCTCGCAGCAGGCGCTGGCCGAAGCCGGCACGGCGGGCTACCTGGCCGCCCAGCTGCGCTCCGCCCCCGCGGCCCTGCCGCCCGAGGCCCAGGCCCAGATCGACGCCATGGCCATCACCCGCACCCCCATGGAGGTGCTGGCCATCGACATGCAGGGCCGCCAGCAGGCCATCAAGGACCTGCCCGACGAGGAGGCGCGCAAGGCCGCGCAGGAGACCTACCAGCGCGACATGCGGGCCCTGCAGCGCGAGGCCGAGCGCCGCTTCGTGCTGCGGGCCGTGTACTCGCCCGCGCAGCTGCAGGAGAAAATGACCTGGTTCTGGATGAACCACTTCAGCGTCTTCGCCGGCAAGGCCGACATCCGCGCCATGGTGGGCGACTACGAGGACCGCGCCATCCGCCCGCACGCGCTGGGGCGCTTTCGGGACCTGCTCGGCGCCACCGTGCGCCACCCCGCCATGCTGCGCTACCTGGACAACGCGCAGAACGCCGCCAACCGCATCAACGAAAACTACGCGCGCGAGCTGATGGAGCTGCACACCCTGGGCGTGGACGGCGGCTACAGCCAGCGCGACGTGCAGGAGATGGCGCGCGTGCTCACCGGCCACGGCGTGTCGCTGCGCCCGCTGGGCGAGCCGCCCCCGAAGCTCAAAGCCGAGTGGACGCGCCAGTACGTGCGCCACGGCCTGTACGAATTCCACCCCCAGCGCCACGACTGGGGCCCCAAGGAGCTGCTGGGCCAGCCGCTGCAGGGCCAGGGCATGGCCGAACTGGACGAGGCGCTCGACCGCCTGGCCCGCGCCCCGGCCACGGCGCGCTTCGTGTCGCGCAAGCTCGCCACCTACCTCGTGGGCGATGTGCCGCCGCCCGCGCTGCCGGAGGCCATGGCCGAGTCGTTCACCCGCAGCGACGGCCACATCGCCGCCGTGCTGCAGACGCTGTTCGCCAGCGCGCCGTTCCAGGCCTCGCTGGGCAAGCGGCTGCGCGACCCGGTGCAGTACGTGATGGCCGGCCTGCGCATGGGCTATGCCGACCGCGTGCTGGCCAACCCCGATCCGGCCCTGTCGTGGCTGCAGCGCCTGGCAGAGCCCTTGTATGGCCGCGCCACGCCCGACGGCTACCCGCTCGATTCGGCCGCGTGGACCAGCTCGGGCCAGATGGCCGTGCGCTTCGAGGTGGCGCGGGCCCTGGCCGGCGCGGGCGCGGCCGCGCTCTACCGCCCCGAAGGCGCACCG
>NZ_BAAJYT010000519.1:0-1321 GCF_057541515.1 Acidovorax sp. KNOB132 | reverse complement strand
GGCCCGCAGGGGCGCGGCTCCGCCCGCGCCGGCGGGCGGTGCGATCAGCGCGACGTCGTTGCCGGCCAGGTAGTGCGCGCGGGCGCCGGGCCAGTGGCCGTCGCCGAAGAGGATGGAGCAGTCCAGGTCGGGGTTGGCGAAGTCGTAGCCGTGCACGAAGGGCACGAAATGCAGCGTGATCTGCGGGTGCTGCTGCTGGAACTGCGGCAGCCGCGGGATCAGCCACTTGGCGGCGAAGGTGGGCAGGGCGGACAGGTGCAGTGCGCCGCCGCCGTCGCTGCTGGTGATGAGCTCCAGCGTGGCCGCCTCCAGCCGGGCAAGCAGCGAGCGCACCGCCTTTTCGTAGCGTTCGCCGGCGGGGGTGAGGGTCAGGCGCTTGCGGCTGCGCTCGAACAGGGCGATGCCCACCCAGCGCTCCAGTTCCTGCACCTGCTTGCTGACCGCGCTCTGCGTCAGGTGCAGGGCCTCGGCTGCGCGGGAGACACCGCCGAAACGCGCTACCGTGCAAAAGGCCCGCAGCAGGTGCAGCGGGGGATTGAGGCGGCGCAAGGACATGGCGTTCAGGTTCTTAAAACATTCTCAAATGGAATATTAACAGGCACATCAATTGCTTTTCAATGGGCACCGAGTTCGGTAATCTCTGTCCATCTCCCGAGGAAAATCTCCATGCAACGCCGTCAATGGATCGCAGCTGTGGCTGCCGCAACTGTCCTTCCTGGAATGTCTTTCGCGCAAGACAAGCCCCTGCGCATCATCGTGCCGTTCCCTCCCGGCGGCGCCACCGACATCGCCGGCCGCGCCCTGCAGGAGCCGCTGCAGCGCCTGCTGGGCCAGCCCGTGGTGATCGAGAACCGCGCCGGCGCCGGCGGCTCCATCGGCATGGCCGAGGTGGGGCGCGCCGCGGGCGACGGGCTCACGCTGGGCGTGGCCACGCTGTCCACCCACGGCGTGAACCCGGCCGTGTTCTCCAAGCTGCCCTACGACCCCGTCAAGGACTTCGCCGGCGTGACCGAGATCGTCAAGGCCCCCGGGGTGATCGTGGTCAACCCCAAGGTCCTGCCGGTCAAGGATTTCGCCGAGCTGGTGAAGTACCTCAAGGCCAACCCCGGCAAGGTGTCCTACGCCACGCCGGGCAACGGCACCATCGGCCACATGTGGGGCGAGCTGTTCAAGAGCAGCACGGGCACTTCCATGGTGCACATTCCCTACCGCGGTGCCGGCCCGGCGATCAACGACGTGGTGGGCGGGCAGGTGCCGGTGTATTTCGACCAGGTGGCCTCGTCGCTGCCGCACGTCAAATCCGGCAAGCTCAAGGCCCTGG
>NZ_BAAJYT010000518.1:0-1325 GCF_057541515.1 Acidovorax sp. KNOB132 | reverse complement strand
CCGCGCACGTCGACGCCGCCCACGGACGCCCTCGCGCGCGAGGATGGCGGTGCAGCCCGTGGGGCGGCGGGCGTCGGTGTAGTGGCCGACCTCGATGCCCGCCACGCGGGTGATGCTGCCAGCGTCGCTGGCCGAACGGGTTGCTGCGGTCATATGGGCGGCGATTATGGCGCCGCGCCGGCGGCCTTCAGCGGGCCGCCTCGATGCGGGTGATGACGAGCGCGCCGCGCTGGCTCTCGGCATGGAAGCGCACCGGCGTGCCGGGCGCGAGCGGCAGGTCCGGCGCCGGGTCCTGCAGGCGGAACACCATGGTCATGGGCGGCATGGCGAGGTTCTTCAGTTCGCCGTGGCGCAGCGTGAGCCGGGCGGCTGACGGATCCCAGCGCACGACCTCGCCCTGGGACAGTTCGGCGTCCACCGCGGTGGCGGTGGCCGCAGCGGACGCCGCTTCGGACGGGGCGGCTGCCGCGGCGGTGTGGCCGGCATGTCCATCGTGTCCACCGTGCCCGGCCTGGCCGTGCGATGACGCCTGCGCGGGGACCGTGCCCGCCAGGGCAAAGACGGCGATGGCGGCGATGAAGGCGATGAAAGGGGAAAGGGCGGCACGGCCCGGGGTGGAGGGGCGGCGGGTCATGCGGGCTCCTTGGATGGCGGGTAGTGGCTGAAAACGCGGGTGCTGGCGCCGCCGTGCGCCACCAGCAGCACGTCATAGGCGTCCTTGCGCCCGCCGTAGATCGCGCCGTCCATGCCCGGCGAGCCCACCGGCATGCCGGGCACGGCCAGGCCCAGGGCCTTGGGCTTTTCGCGCAGCAGGCGCTGCACGTCCGCGGCCGGCACATGGCCCTCGATGAGGTAGCCGCCGACGAGTGCCGTGTGGCACGAGCCCAGCTTTTGCGGCAGGCCCAGGCGGCTGCGCACGGCGGCGTTGCCGGTCTCATGCACCGTGGCGCGAAAGCCGTTGGCCTGCATGTGGTCCACCCAGTCCTGGCAGCAGCCGCAGCTGGGGTCCTTCCAGACCTCGATGGCGGTGGGTTGCGGGCCGGCCGCGAAGGCCGGCCAGGGCAGGGCGGCGGCAGCGCCCCAGGCGGCGATGCCGTGCAGGGCGCGGCGGCGCGCGGCCAGCGGGGTCGGGGTGCCGCCAGCGGCGGGAGGGGTCAGGGGCATGGCAGGGTCCTTTCGGTGGGTGGGGGTGTCCACCCGGGTTTCAAGTAAAAAACGGCTCCAGTGCATATTCTTCTAAGGCATATTGCTATTAAATTAATAGCAAAAAGAGTGCCTGCATGGCCGGTCAATGGGCGTGGCCGGTGCCGCCGGGGCCCGGTTTG
>NZ_BAAJYT010000517.1:0-1329 GCF_057541515.1 Acidovorax sp. KNOB132 | reverse complement strand
CCAGGCGCCAGGAGGCCACGTTCTCCCGCCGCAGCCTGGAGGCGCGCCGGGCCGGAACTCGCCCGCACGCTGGACACGGCGGGCAGCCAGACCCGCGGCGCTGGCCGACGAGCAGCAGGCGCGCCCGCGACGAGATGGCGCGGCTGTCCGACGCCGCGGCGCAGGGCGGCCTGCAGCAGGCGCTGGACCTCAAGATGGAGCGCGAGAAAGCCCTGGGCGCCCAGCGCAGCGAATACGACGACCTCACCGCCAAGCTGCGCGCGAGCGACGAGCGCCGCATGCAGCTGGAACGCGCGCTCGATCCGCTGCGCGCCCGCATCACCGAATTCCAGCTCAAGGAGCAGGCCGCGCGCCTGGGCCTGGAGCAATACACCACGCTGCTGGCCGACGCACAGGCCGACCTGGAGGCGGTGGCGCAGTCCATCGAGGCCGGCGGCGTGCGCTCGGCCGGCCTGCAAAGCGAGATCGACCGCCTGCACCGCGAGATCGCGGCGCTGGGCGCAGTCAACCTCGCCGCGCTGGAGGAACTGAACCTCGCGCGCGAGCGCAAGACCTTCCTCGACTCGCAGACCGCGGACCTGACCGAGGCCATGAACACGCTGGAGGACGCGATCCGCAAGATCGACGCCGAAACCCGCGAACTGCTCTCGGGCACCTTCGAGACGGTGAACGGCCATTTCGGGCGCATGTTCCCCGAGCTGTTCGGCGGCGGCAATGCGCGCCTCATCATCACCGGCGACGAAATCCTCGACTCCGGCGTGCAGGTGATGGCGCAGCCGCCGGGCAAGAAGAACCAGACCATCCACCTGCTGTCCGGCGGCGAGAAGGCCCTGACCGCCATCGCGCTCGTCTTCGCCATCTTCCAGCTCAACCCCGCGCCGTTCTGCCTGCTGGACGAGGTGGACGCGCCGCTGGACGATGCCAACACCGAACGCTATGCCAAGCTCGTGTCCAGCATGAGCAGCGGCACGCAGTTCCTTTTCATCAGCCACAACAAGATCGCCATGGAAATGGCCGAACAACTGATCGGCGTGACCATGCAGGAGCAGGGCGTCTCGCGTATCGTGGCCGTGGACATGGAGTCCGCGCTGTCCATGGCCGATGCCTGAACCCCCAGAAGCCGCACGTTTTTTCACCATGAGCAACTTCCAACTCGGCCTCATCATCGCGGGCGGCGTCGTTCTGGCGGCCATCGTCGCCTTCAACGCCTGGTCCGCCCACCGCAACGCCCCCAAGCGCGCGAAACCGCCCGAGCCCGACGGCGCGGCCGAGCCCGCGCTGCGCCAGGAGCCGGCCTTCGATGCCGGCGGCGCCCGTGGAGGTGCCGGA
>NZ_BAAJYT010000516.1:0-1330 GCF_057541515.1 Acidovorax sp. KNOB132 | reverse complement strand
CCGGCGGCTTCCGGGTCGGCCGCGCGCACCGCGCCGCGTGGCCGGTCGAACGGGCGGGCCGTGGTCACCGGGCTCCCTCGATGCGCCGCACCCGGGGCGCCTTCAGCGGAAGATCACCGTCTTGTGGCCGTTGAGCAGCACGCGGTGCTCGGTGTGCCACTTGACGGCGCGGGCCAGCACCTGGCTTTCGGTGTCTCGGCCCATGGCGGTGAGGTCTTCCACCGTCTTGCTGTGGTCCGCGCGGGCCACATCCTGCTCGATGATCGGGCCCTCGTCCAGGTCGGCCGTCACGTAGTGGGCGGTGGCGCCGATCAGCTTCACGCCGCGGTCGTGCGCCTGGTAGTAGGGCTTGGCGCCCTTGAAGCTGGGCAGGAAGCTGTGGTGGATGTTGATGGCCCGGCCTTCCAGCTTGCGGCACAGGTCGTCCGACAGCACCTGCATGTAGCGCGCGAGCACCACCAGTTCGGCCCCCTCGGATTCGATGATCTCGAACTGCCGCGCCTCGGCCTGCGCCTTGGTGGCGGCCGTCACGGGAATGTGGTGGAACGGCACGTTGTAGCTGGCCGCCAACTGGTAGAAATCGCGGTGGTTGCTGATGATGGCCGCGATGTGCACCGGCAGCAGGCCGGACTTCCAGCGAAACAGCAGGTCGTTCAGGCAATGGCCTTCGCGGCTGACCATGATGACCGTCTTCATCGGCTCGGACACCGGGTGCAGCTGCCAGTGCATGCCGTGCGGGCCGGCGAAGGCGGCCAGCTGCGTCTTGAGCGCGGCGTGGTCGTGCGCTGCGCAGGCGAACTGCACGCGCATGAAAAACAGCCCGGTGGCGTGGTCGTTGTATTGGGCGGCCTCTTCGATGTTGCCGCCATGCTCCAGCAGGAAGCCGGACACCGCATGCACCAGCCCGAGCTTGTCGGGACAGGACAGGGTAAGGATATAGGCTTGGTTCATAGCGGGGCGATTGTCGCAGCAAGGCCAGGGGCCGTGCCGCGCCGATCGCTCTGGAGCGCCCCGGCTGGCGCGAGAATACGGTCCCATTGGAGGCCGCCTGGAAAGCGCGGTGCGCCCGGCGGGCGAGGCAAAACACAACAAGGACGTTCATGGATGAAGAGGAGGGCCCGGCCCTGACGCGGGTGCCCGGCTGGGCGTGGGCCGCCTACGTGGCGGCGGGCGTGGCGTGGGTGGCGGGCGGCGACGCACTGCTGGCCTGGCTGCTGGGCACGGACGCCGGTGGCGGCACCCGCGCCGGGCTGTGGGGCAGCGCCAAGGACATCGCCTTCGTGCTGGTCTCCGCCGCCCTGGCGGTGGCCGGGCTGCGCCGGCTGCAGGC
>NZ_BAAJYT010000515.1:0-1334 GCF_057541515.1 Acidovorax sp. KNOB132 | reverse complement strand
CCCTCGCTGGCCATGGCCGGCGGCGGCAGCGAAGACGACTGGCAGAACTTCTGACCCGCCCCCGCGCACCGTCCATGGCCCATCGTCCCACCCCGGTACGATGGGCCACCGGACCCCAACGGGACCCTTTTCTTCCTTCATTGCCTGCAAGAGATCCGCCATGGCCCTTTCTTCCTCTCCCACCGACACCACCGACACCACCGACACCGCCGCCGCCAATGCCGTCAGCCAGGGCGGCGAATTCCTCTCGTTCCGCCTGGGCGATGAGGAGTACGGCATCGGCATCCTCCAGGTACAGGAAATCCGCTCCTACGAGCCGCCGACGCGGCTGGCCGGTGCGCCCGACTTCATCAAGGGCGTGGTCGATCTGCGCGGCATCATCATTCCCATCGTGGACCTGCGCCTGCGGCTGCATTGCGCCAGCGCCGAGTACAACCACTCCACGGTGGTGATCGTGCTCAACGTCGGACAGCACACCGTGGGCGCGGTGGTGGACTCCGTCTCCGATGTGGTGGAGTTGACGGCGGAGATGATCCGCCCCGCGCCCCAGCTGTCCTCCAGCGTGGACGCCCAATTCATCCTGGGCCTGGGCAGCGTGAACGACCGCATGCTCATCCTCGTGGACATCGAGGGCCTGGTGGGCAGCGAGACGCTGGGCCGCATGCGGCCGACCGGCGTCAGCCCGGCCGCCGCGGCCGCTGCCGCGTTCATGGACTGATCGCCGGAGCGCCCTCGGCGCGGGGCTCCTGCGGGCCGCGGCGGGCACGGGTGAATAATCGCCGGGCGCGGTACCTTTCCGCCGCCTCCAGATCCATCCGCCAGCCCACCCAGGAGCCGCCCTTGATTCCCTCCATGCCCTCCCTGCGGCCCGTGCCTGCCGTCCGGCCGGCCGGCCCCACCATGGCCGCGCTGCTGACCTGTCTGTCCAGCGCCACGGCACTGCTGGGCACCGGCACCGCCCTGGCGCAGGACAGCGTGGCCTCGCGCATCACCCAGGTCACCGTCTCCCCCGGCAGCGCCACCGTGGAACGCACCGCGCGCGTGGCCGCCGGCGCCCGCAGCGCCGTGTTCCGCTGCCTGCCCGCCTCCATCGACACCGCCAGCCTGCAGATCGCCGCAGGCACCGGAGTGCGCGTGGGCGAATTCAAGATCACCACCGAAGACCGCGACGTGGCCGCCGGCTGCGCCAGCCCGCTGGACGGCCGCATCCAGGACCTGGAAGACCAGCTGGCCGCCGTGCGTGCCGAGACCGCATCGCTGCAGCTCGTGAACCGCTACCTGCAGGGCGTGGCCGGCAACGCCGGCAGCGCGGCCGACACGCCGCCGCCCGACCG
>NZ_BAAJYT010000514.1:0-1340 GCF_057541515.1 Acidovorax sp. KNOB132 | reverse complement strand
GCAGGAAGAGATCTTCGGCCCCGTGCTCACGGTGCAGACCTTCGACACCGAGGAAGAGGGCCTGGCCCTGGCCGCGCACGCGCACTACGCCTGGCGGCCGGCGTGCACACCGCCGACATCGGCCGCGCGCTGCGCGCCATGCGCGGCATCAGCGCGGGCACCGTCTGGATCAACCGCTACGGGCGCAGCGCGGACTTCGTCATTCCCACCGGCGGCTACCACCAGTCGGGCATCGGCAAGGACCTGGGCCGCCAGGCCGTGGAGGCCAACCTGCGCTTCAAAAGCGTGCTCATCGACTTTGCTGCGGCGCACTAACGGTGCACGGTTGCACGCCGGCGGTGCAGACCGCACGGCATGCCGCAAGGCCCCCGGCAAACCGCAGCTTTCGCGCGCCGCACCCCTGCATTTCCCTATGACACCCGCGAAACCGCGTGCTTCAATCACTTCGTAATGACACTGTCGCAAACGCCGGATAAGGCGCTGCGAACCGCCCCGGTCGGTGACCGGCCCAACCCGAGGATTCCGAGACCATGACCTTCCGTCCCAAGTACGTGACCTTCGACTGCTACGGCACGCTCACCCGCTTTCGCATGGGCGAGATGACGCGTGAACTCTTCGCCGACCGCATTCCGGCCGAGCGCATGGAGCAGTTCATCGCCGACTTCAGTGCCTACCGCTTCGACGAAGTGCTGGGCGACTGGAAGCCCTACGAAGTGGTGCTCAAGAACGCCGTGCGCCGCCTGTGCAAGCAGTGGAAGATCCAGTACCTGGACGCCGACGGCCAGAAGTTCTACGACGCCGTGCCCACCTGGGACCCGCATGCCGACGTGCCCGCGGGCCTGGCCAAGGTCGCCAAGGAGATCCCGCTGGTGATCCTGTCCAACGCCTCCGACGACCAGATCCAGAAGAACGTCGCCATGCTCGGCGCGCCGTTCCACCGCGTGTACACCGCGCAGCAGGCCCAGGCCTACAAGCCGCGCCTGAAGGCGTTCGAATACATGCTCGACTCGCTGGGCTGCGGCCCGCAGGACGTGCTGCACGTGTCCTCCAGCCTGCGCTACGACCTGATGTCGGCCGACGACATCGGCATCAAGAACAAGGTGTTCGTGAACCGCGGCCACGGCCCGGGCAACCCGGCCTACCACTACGTGCAGATCGAAGACATCGGCGGCCTGCCGGGCGTCGTCGGCCTCTGAGCGGTTTTTACCTTCCTTCCCACAGCCCGCACGCCCCTTGCCATGAAGCTCGAGTCCTACTGGAACGATTCGGTCCCGCCGCTGGCGCTGGCACCGCACGACCTGCCGAGGCAGGTCGATGTCGCCATCGTCGGCGCGGGCTTC
>NZ_BAAJYT010000513.1:0-1372 GCF_057541515.1 Acidovorax sp. KNOB132 | reverse complement strand
CCGCCATCGCAGCCCGCGCGCGCCGCGATGCCCCCGCCCATGCCGCAGGGCGTGGGGCTCGATTCGGCCGCCGTGCGCGCGCGCATGGTGCAGCGCCTGGCGGCCTCGGGCATCGCATCGCCAGCCGTGCTGCAGGCCATGGGCTCGGTGGAGCGGCACCGCTTCGTGGACACCGCCTTCGTCAACCAGGCCTACGAAGACACCAGCCTGCCGATCGGGCTGGGCCAGACCATCTCCAAGCCGAGCATCGTCGCCCGCATGACGGAGCTGCTGCTGGGCGCGGAGGGCGCGCGCGCCGCCGGGCTGGGGCGCGTGCTGGAGATCGGCACCGGCTGCGGCTACCAGGCCGCAGTGCTCGGGCGCGTGGCCCGCGAGGTGTACACCATCGAACGTTTGCGCGCGTTGCACGAGAAGGCGCGCGACAACCTGCGTCCCTGGCGCCTCGCGAACGTGCACCTCATCTTCGGCGACGGCACGGTGGGCTACGCGAAAGGCGCGCCGTATGCGGCCATCATCGCCGCGGCAGGCGGCGAGACCCTCCCTCAGGCGTGGATCGACCAGCTGGCCGTGGGTGGCCGCCTCGTGGCGCCCATGGTGGGCGCCGGCGGCCACCAGGTGTTGCTGGTCATCGACAAAACGGCGCACGGATTGAAACAGAACGTTTTGGAGGCCGTTCATTTTGTCCCCCTAAAATCGGGGATTGCCTGAAGGGATTGCTTATGTTGGTTACGCGTGGTCTTGTTGGTTGGGGTTCGGTAGCGCTCGCAGCCTTGGTGCTGACGGGTTGCGGTACCCGCGTCAACAGGGCACCGGTGGAAGATCGTGGCACGTCCGCTTCCACATCCGCCTCCCAGCCCGGCATGGTGGTCGCTCCCGCGGCCAAGCCCCTGCCCGGTGCTGAAAACGCCGGCAAACCCGGCTACTACACGGTCAAGCCAGGAGATACCCTGATTCGCATCGGCTTGGAAAACGGCCAAAGCTGGAAGGACATCGCCCGCTGGAACAACCTGGACAACGCCAACCTCATCGAGGTTGGCCAGGTGCTCCGCGTGGCCGCGCCGTCGGCCACGCCAGCGCCCTCGGTGGCCAGCGATACCGGCGTGGTCACCCGCCCGGTCACCTCGTCCGCGATCGCCCCGGCCACCCCCGCCAGCGGTGCCAAGCCCGGCGCATCGGCCCCCGCCGTGGCCGCCGCCCCCGCTCCTGCGCCCAGCCCCGCGCCTGCGGCAACCGGCGGCGAGGACGACATGGCCTTCATCTGGCCATCGTCGGGTTCTCTCGTGGCGGGTTTCGACGAGGCCCGCAATAAGGGTTATGACATCGGCGGCAAGGCGGGCGACCCCGTGCTCGCCTCCGCGGATGGACGGGTCGC
>NZ_BAAJYT010000512.1:0-1378 GCF_057541515.1 Acidovorax sp. KNOB132 | reverse complement strand
GGGTCGATGCGGCTGGCGATCCAGCCGGCCAGCGGCAGGCCGCGCGCGCGCACGGCATCGGCCGTGGAGCGCGGCGTGGCTCAGGCAGCCCAGCCGCAGGCCCACCACCAGCACCACGGGCAGGCCCAGGGCCTGGGCGAGGTCGGCGCCGGTCTCGGTGTCCGACAGCGGCACGTGGAAACCGCCCGCGCCTTCGACGACGACCGCATCGGCCTGCGCCGCCAGCGCTTCGTAGCTGCGCACGATGTGCGCGATGTCGATGCGCGTGCCCGCGCGCTCGGCGGCGATGTGGGGCGAGAGCGGGTCGGGCAGCAGCACGGGGTTGTCCAGCGCCGGGGGCACCGCGATGGTGGAGGCGGCGCGCAGGGCGAGGGCGTCTTCGTTGGCGAGCTGGCCATGGTGCCATTCGGCGCCCGCGGCGATGGGCTTCATGCCCACGACGCGCGTGTGGTGGCGCGCCAGCGCGTGCAGCAGGCCGGCCGAGGCCAGCGTCTTGCCCACGCCGGTGTCGGTGCCGGTGACGAAACAGGCGAATGCCGGGGTCGGGTTCATGGGGCGGTCTCCTCGGCCAGCGTGGCCTGCAGTGCGGCGAAGGCGGCATCGCCCAGGTGCTGCACGGCCTCGTCGTCGAGCACGTAGGGCGGCATGGCGTAGAGCGTTTTGCCGATGGGGCGCAGCACCAGTCCGCGCGCCATGGCGTGGCGGTGGTAGCGGCGGGAAAAATCGGGCAGGGAGGTCTGCACGTCCCATGCCCACACCATGCCCAGCCGGCGCGCATGGCGCACGCGCGGGTGCTGCATGATGGGCGCGCAGGCGGCGTCGATGCGCCCGGCCAGCGCCGCATTGGCCGCGAGCGGGTCGAGCTGGTCGAACAGCTCCAGCGTGGCCAGCGCCGCGCGGCAGGCCAGCGGGTTGCCGGTGTAGGAGTGCGAATGCAGGAAGCCGCGGGCCACGTCGTCGTCGTAGAACGCGGCGTACACGGCCTCGGTGGTGAGCACGGCCGACAGCGGCAGCGTGCCGCCCGTGAGGCCCTTGGACAGGCAGATGAAATCGGGCCGGATGCCGGCCTGCTGGTGCGCGAACATCGTGCCGGTGCGGCCGAAGCCGGTGGCGATCTCGTCCACCACCAGGTGCACGCCGTAGCGGTCGCACAGCTCCAGCTCGGTCGGCAGCAGCGCGCCCACCACGTATTCGCCCGCGGCGATGCGCTCCGACAGATGGCGCGCCACCAGCGCGTAGCGCGGCTCAGCCATGGGCGCAGCCCCTCATCCGGGGTAAACCCGGATTTTCTTTATGTACGTACATAAACACAATAATTCATATGTCCGAACTTAATCACCCGCGGACGCCGACGCAACCACCGACACCATGACCACCC